>NZ_JBVVPA010000025.1:0-75911 GCF_055807555.1 Bradyrhizobium sp. Ken64
ACGCTGCCGCGTCCACCGCAAGCCCGGCTCGCGAACGTGACGACCACAAGATCGCCCCTCAAGGATGAGCCGGGATGCACGACGCATACGCCATTTCCGAATTTCGGTAAAGCGGAATATTTTTCCCGGAGGGGATTGACGCGCCCGCGACACAGGTCGCGCAACGAGACGCCTCGCGCAGAAGCAACAAGGGGCGGTGCAAAACACCGCCCCTTGGCGCGAAACGAGGCTGCGGCGAGGACAGGCGCCTAATACGGCTGATAATAGCCACGCGGACCATAGTAGGGACCGCCGCCGTAATATCCCTGGCCGCCGTAGTAAGGACCGGGGCCGTAATTATAGCGGTCCTCGTAGTACTCCTGGCGCCTGCTCTCTGCGATCGCGCCGCCGATCAGACCTGCCGCCACGCCCATGAAGGCAAGGCCTGCAGCGTTCGGACCCCGTCGATAATAGCGGTGACGGCGAGCCGCGCTGAAATCGGTCGCAGCCGGAGCGGCCGGGCCCGCAGCAGCGGACTTGGTAGGCGCGGGCGAGTTGGCAGCCGAAGGCGTGATAGAGGCCGAAATCAGAACAAGACTTGCGAAAGCTGCCAACACAACGTTGCGGCCGGCTGCAGAAATCATCGGTCCCTTATTCATCTTGACCTTCCCATGTTCTGCTCAAAGCGACATCATCGAACAAGACTTAATGCGCAAACCACTGAAATGGTTTCGTGATCGCGGCAATCTGCCACGCTTTGAACGATTGTAAACCGAACGTCCAAGTCCAGCTTGCACCATCCAACATGAGCGGATAATGAACAGACGCACCGCTTTTCGGTCGCCGTAAGCGTTTTACGTGAACCAACGCATCAACCGACGCCGTCGGGATCGATGCCATCCTTGGGTTCACCGTGACTGACGCGTTCTATTCCAAAGAGAAAATCAGATGATTGCGGTTCGCAAACTGCCGGCGCGCTATGCGCCGATCGTGATGCCATTCGTGCTGTCCATCCTCATGACGGCCGTGGTGTCGGTCATTTCCACGCTTCGAAGCCTCGGCGCAACGCCGGCGTTCATCGCGACCTGGCCGGGCGCCTGGGCGCTGTCATGGCTGGTCGCCTTTCCCACGTTGCTGATGGTGCTGCCACTGGTCCGCCGGATCGTGGCTTGCGTTGTCGCTGCTCCCTCGCCGCCAGGCCGATAGCAGGCGCGGACGGCGGCGCATGACGCACGCCGTCCCGCTTCCGCGTGACCTTACGATAGCGCGCCGAGTACGCCGCGCGTCGCCTTGTCGATCTCCTCGACATAGCGGCGCCGGGCGAAGGTCTCGGTGAGGAAGCCGACCACCTTGCGGCTGTCGGTGGAATCGACCACTGCCAGCATCTCGGCCTCCGCTTCGTCGAACACCGCCATCGCCGACTTCACGTTCATTTCCGGGATCAGCACGATCTCGGTCAGGCGGGCGAGCTCGATCACCTGGATCTCGTCGGCGATGGTGTCGAGGTCGCCCGAGAACAGATCGGGCAGCAGGACGAGGCCGACATATTCGTCCGCATTGTTGACGATGACGATCCCGGGCCGCGAGCCCAGCGCGAATTCGCGGCGGACCGCGGCGATCGTCGTGGTCGACGGCACCTTGCCGACATCGGAGCGCATCAGCCGCTCGACGGTGAGGTTGCGCAGCCAGCCGACGTCGTTGGCGCTGCGGATGGTCTCGCCGCGCAGATGCAGGCGCCAGGTCGAGAAGGAGTGTCCGAACATGAAGCGGACGCAGATCGAGGTGACGATGCAGCCGGCGAGCACCACGGCGGTGACGTCGACGTTGCGGGTCATCTCGAGCACGAGGAACGACATGGTCAAGGGACCGCCGACGATGGCGACACCGAGGGTCGCCATGCCCGTCAGCATCGCCACCAGCGGATCGATCACGAAGTTCGGGCTGATCAAGAGCAGCACCGCGGAAAAGAACTTTCCGATCAGGCTGCCCACGAACAGCGAGGCAAAGAACAGCCCGCCGCGGAAGCCGGAGGCAAGCGAGATCAGGCAGGCCGTCACTTTCAGGGCGATGATCAGCGCAATCAGACCGATCGTCATGTCGTGAAAGAGATCGAGCACCATGGCGCCGTGGCCGGCCGCCAGCACCTGCGGCGTGACAATCGCAAAGCCGCCGACGATGAGCCCGCCGATCACCGGGCGCAGCCAGACCGGCAACCATTTGAACAGGCGCTCGAACATCGAGGACGAGCGCATCACGGCGATGCCGACGCCGCTGGTGACGAGCGCGAGCCCGATCAGCGCCAGATATTGCTCGACGCCGACGGCGCTCACCTTGGGGATTTCGAGCGAGTATGGCGCGCCGCCGAGCCATTGCGCGGTCAGCGCACCGGCGAGCGAGGCGGCGAGGATCGGCGCGGCGCTGCCGACGGAATAGACGCCAACGATCAGCTCGCAGGCGTAGAAGGCCCCGGTGATCGGTGCACCGAAGGCGGCCGCGATCGCCGCAGCAGCGCCGCAGCCGACAATCAGGCGCAGATCGTTGCGGCGCAGATTGAAGAACTTGCCGAGCAGCGAGGCGATGCCCGAGCCGATCTGGGTATAGCCGGCCTCGAGGCCGACGGAGGCGCCGCAGCCGTTCGAGATCAGCGTCTGGCTCGACACCACCACGCTGTCGCGCATCGACAGATTGCCGCCACGCAGCGCGTTCGCCTCGATCGGATCGACCGCGCTGGAGAGCTTCAGCCGTCGCCGCCACCATTCCATGATACCGAGCGCCAATCCGCCCAGCGCGGGCGCAATCAGCGCGGCCCAGGGACTGACGCTGGTATTGGCGGACAGGCGGACGTCGATGGGAATGCCGTAGATCACCATATGGGCAATCTGCGCAATCTCGGCCATCAGCGTCACGATGGCGCCGGCGAGCGTGCCGATCACCAGCGCCAGCGGGATCAGATAGAATTCGTTGCTGCGCAGCAGCGCCCGCAGCCGAACCATGACACGGTTCGTCCCCTTGCGGTCGGCGAGATGTCTGATCCGCAGGAACACTTTCGGCCCGCCCTACTCTTCCGACATGCCGTAGCCGGACATGCTCTGGCGGACCCGCTCGATCTCGGCGCCCGACAGCAGCGGCGGCTCTCCGATCTGGAGACAGCCGTGATATTGCCGCGCCAGCGTCTCGACCTCGACGGCGAGCCACATCGCCTTGTCCAGCGACTTGCCGACCGCGATCATGCCGTGATGGTCGAGCAGGCAGGCAAGCCGGCCCTCCAGCGCCCGCACGGCATGTTCGGACAGCTCTGCCGTTCCGAAGGTGGCATAGGGCGCGCAGCGGATGCTGTCGCCGCCGGCGGCCGCGATCATGTAGTGCACGGGCGGGATCTCCAGGCCCATGATCGCCAGGATGGTGCAATAGGTCGGATGGGCGTGGACGACAGCGTTGACGTCTGGCCGGGCCTTCAGAATGTCGAGGTGGAAGCGCCACTCGCTGGACGGCTTCTGATCGGGCGCGTGCGAGCCGTTCATCGTCATGAACACGATCTGGTCCGGCGTCATGGCGTCGTAGGGCACGCTGGTCGGCGTGATCAGAAGCCCGTCCACATGCCGGACGCTGATATTGCCCGAGGTGCCCTGGTTGATGCCGAGCGCATTCATGCGGCGGCAGGCGCCGATGATGGCCTCTCTCTTGTCGAGCTCGTCCGCTGTCATCGACATCTCGATTTCCTGACGATGGGCGCCTGTCAGACGGGGAGTACGTCAAGCAATATGGCAGCGCAAGAGAAAGCGGACCGGATCACGCGCGATCCCGCCAGCCGCTTCATGGCATCATGAAATAAACATGAAAATCAACGCATTAACAGATTGTCGCGGCTCTATGACAAGCTCGCCCGGACCGCCGCGATGCCGTTGATCACGAACTGCACCGAATAGGCCGCGAGCAGCATGCCGAGCACGCGCGAGAGGACGGCGTTGCCGGTGCGCCCAAGGCTCCGCGCGATCATGTTCGCGGAGACAAAGCAGGGCATGCAGAGCAGGCACACGGCGAGGACGACCGCGATGATGATCGCGAGCCTCGGCCCGTAGCCGGCATCGCCCGTCAGGAGCAGCGTGGTCGCGATCGCGCCGGGACCGGCCATCATCGGGATCGCCAGCGGGAATACCGCGACGTCGGAGGCATGCTCGGAGCTCGCCTTGTCGGCCTCGCGGGCCTCGCGATGCGGACGGTCGCCGAAGATCATCTGGTAGGACACGCCGAACAGCAGCAGTCCGCCGGCGATCTGGAAGGCGGGGATGCCGATCCCGAGCTGGCGCAGCAGCCAGTTTCCGATCAAGGCAATCACCACCAGGATCGACGCCGCAATCAGCGGCGCGCGTAGCGCGATGGTGCGTTTGGTCTTGTCGGGCATGCCTCCGGTCGCGGCGAGGAAGGCGGGCGCAAGGCCCACGGGATCGACCACCAGCAGCAACGTGACGAACGCGGACAGGGAGAAATCAATCATGTCTCGGTGGGCTCCCTGGACACAGGAACGATGGCTGGCGGACTGACTTAGCCCGGCAGAACCGCTTTGAAAATCACCGGAGATGCACAATGAGCGACAGTGGAATTGGAATGTTGCTGGGCCACCTTTCGGGCAACCTGCTCTGGCTCTGGTTCATCGGAGCCTTCGTGCTCGGTGGGGTCCTCGTCTACGGCGTGGCGAAGGCGGGCCGCCTGCGGCGCCGCGAGCGCGCGCAGCTCGACCGCAACACCGAGGAGCGGCAGCGCCAGGAAGATCCTTACAAGCGTCCGACCTGAGCGACGCGGCGAGTGAGCTTGCCGTTTGGAACTTTCGTTCACCTAAAGGCTTGGATCGCCTGAGGATTGAGGAAGGCGATGCCTTCCCGTGTCACCTCGACAGGAGGATTTATGGCCAAGAAAGCGAAGAAGCGCACAACCAAGAAATCGTCGACGGGCCGCCCCCGTCAGGCGCCGAAGATGTTGAGCGACCTATTCCTGGAAACGCTCAAGGACATCTATTTCGCCGAGAACAAGATCATCAAGACCTTGCCCAAGATGGCCAAGGCTGCCAACTCGAAGGAGCTCGCGGCGGCTTTCAACAAGCATTTGCGCGAGACCCAGGGCCAGGTCAAACGTCTCGACCAGATCTTCAAGATGCTGGGCAAGCCGGCCCGCGGCAAGCCTTGCGAAGCGATCAACGGCATCACCGACGAAGGCGCCGAGATCATGAAGGAGTTCAAGAACGCGCCTGCGCTCGACGCCGGCCTGCTCGCAGCCGCGCAAGCGGTCGAGCATTACGAAATCTCCCGCTACGGCACGCTGCGCACCTGGGCCGAGGAGCTCGGCATGCAGGACGCTGCAAGGCTGCTCCAGGCGACGCTGGACGAGGAAGAGGCGACCGATCACACGCTGACCGAGCTTGCCACCTCCGTGATCAACCTCGAGGCGGAAGAGGAATACCGCCAAGCGGCCTGAGCCACACGTGGCGTGACGACGAAACGCCGCGGCCCAAAGGCCGCGGCGCTTGTGTTTTCGGATCGCACGATCCGCATGGCACCTCCGCGCCGCCGGGCTGGAATTCTCGGGAACCGGCCCCATATTCAGCGTTCCCCACCGCCGAGCCCGCATCATGCAACCCAAAAATCCCCTCGACTGGATGCTGTCCGAAGCCCTGGACTCGCTGACGCGCGCCGAACGGCTGCGCCAGCAGTTCGGCCGGCAGGACGCCTGCTGGGAGCCACCGATCGACGTGCTCGAAACCGAGCATGAGCTCCTGATCCTGGTCGCGCTTCCCGGCGTCAATCCCGACAATGTCGAGACTGTCATCCATGACGGCGTGCTCGTCATCTCCGGCCAGCGCACCCTTCCGCCGGAGCTTCGCAACGCCCGCATCCACCGGCTCGAACTGCCGCAGGGGCGTTTTGAGCGCCGCATTGCATTGCCTGTTGGCCGCTACGCCATCAGCCGCTTCGTGATGGACGGCTGCGTCGCGCTGCGCCTCGCCAAATCCTGAGGTCGATCATGGCCACCGAACCAATGAATACCGCACCGACCAATCCCCAGAGCAATTCCGACGTGAAGATTCCCGAAGACGCGCTGATCATCATTCCCGTGCGTGAGATGGTGCTATTCCCCGGCGCCATCGCGCCGATCGCGATCGCGCGGCCGAAGTCGGTCGCCGCCGCGCAACAGGCGCTGCGCGAGCAGCGGCCGGTCGGCATCGTCCTGCAACGCAGCCCCGAGACCGAGGAGCCCGGACCGGACGACCTCTATCGGGTCGCGACCATCGCCAACATCGTGCGCTACATCACCGCGCCCGACGGCACCCATCACATCGTCTGCCAGGGCGTGCAGCGCGCGCGCATCCTCGACTTCCTGCCAGGGACGCCGTTCCCGGCCGCGCGGATCCAGCAGATTCCGGAGCCGACCACGAGCACGCCCGAGATCGAGGCCCGCGGGCTGAACCTGCAGCGCCAGGCCATCGAGGCGATCGAGCTGCTGCCGCAGGCGCCGCCCGAGCTGATCGCGATGTTCCAGGGCACCACCGCGCCCGGCGCGCTGGCGGATCTGGCGACCTCATTCATGGACATCAAGCCGCAGGACAAGCAGGAGGTGCTGGAGACCATCGACCTCGCCCTGCGCGTCGAGAAGGTGTCGAAGCATCTAGCCGAGCGGCTGGAGGTGCTGCGCATCAGCAACGAGATCGGCCAGCAGACCCGCGCCAGCTTCGACGAGCGGCAGCGCGAGGCGATCCTGCGCGAGCAGATGGCGACCATCCAGCGCCAGCTCGGCGAAGGCGACGGCAAGGCGGCCGAGGTCGCCGAGCTGACTGCCGCCATCGCCAAGGCCAACATGCCGCCCGAGGCGGACGCGCATGCGAAGAAGGAGCTGCGCCGCTACGAGCGCATGCCGGAGGCCGCCGGCGAGGCCGGCATGGTCCGCACTTACCTGGACTGGCTGATCGAGCTGCCGTGGGCGCTGCCTGCGGAGAAGCCGATCGACATCAAGGAAGCGCGCCGCATCCTCGACGCCGACCACTTTGGCCTGGAGAAGATCAAGAGCCGGATCATCGAATATCTGGCGGTGCGCAAGCTGGCGCCGCAGGGCAAGGCGCCGATCCTGTGCTTTGTCGGACCGCCCGGCGTCGGCAAGACCTCGCTCGGCCAGTCCATCGCACGCGCGATGGATCGTCCCTTCGTGCGCGTCAGCCTCGGCGGCGTGCATGACGAGGCCGAGATCCGCGGGCATCGGCGCACCTATATCGGCGCGCTGCCCGGCAACATCATCCAAGGCATCAAGAAGGCCGGTACCCGCAACTGCGTCATGATGCTGGACGAGATCGACAAGATGGGCCGCGGCGTGCAGGGCGATCCTTCCGCTGCAATGCTGGAGGTGCTCGACCCCGAGCAGAACGGGACGTTCCGGGACAATTACCTGGGCGTGCCCTTCGACCTGTCGCGCGTGGTGTTCATCGCGACCGCCAACATGCTCGACCAGATCCCCGGTCCGCTGCTGGACCGCATGGAGCTGATCAGCCTTGCCGGCTACACCGAGGATGAGAAGCTGGAGATCGCACGGCGCTATCTGGTGCGGCGGCAGCTCGAGGCCAACGGCTTGACGCCGGAGCAAGCCGAGATCGAGCCGGAAGCGCTGAAGCTGGTGGTCAAGGGCTACACCCGCGAAGCCGGCGTGCGTAACCTCGAGCGCGAGATCGGAAAGCTGTTCCGCCATGCTGCCGTGCAGGTCGCCGAGGGCACGGCTGCCAAGGTCGTCGTGACGCCGAAGGATATCGGCACCGTGCTCGGCCAGCCGCGCTTTGAAGGTGAGATCGCACAGCGCACCAGCATTCCAGGCGTGGCCACCGGCCTTGCCTGGACGCCGGTCGGCGGCGACATTCTGTTCATCGAGGCGTCGCGAGTATCAGGCCGCGGCGGCATGATCCTGACCGGCCAGCTCGGTGAGGTCATGCGCGAGAGCGTGCAGGCTGCGATGACGCTGGTGAAGAGTAAGGCCACGCAGCTCGGCATCGATCCGCAGCTGTTCGAAAAGAGCGACATCCACGTTCACGTGCCCGCAGGCGCGACCCCGAAGGACGGGCCGAGCGCGGGCGTCGCGATGTTCACGGCGCTGACGTCCCTGCTCACCAATCGCACGGTGCGCAGCGACACCGCCATGACCGGCGAGATCTCGCTGCGCGGCCTGGTGCTGCCGGTCGGCGGCATCAAGGAGAAGGTGGTGGCGGCTGCGGCCGCTGGCCTGAAGCGGGTGATGCTGCCGGCGCGCAACAAGCGAGACTATGACGACATTCCGCAGAGCGCGCGGGATAACCTCGAATTCATCTGGCTTGAGCGCGTCGACGAAGCCATCGCCGCGGCGCTCGAGCCGGCCGAGGCCAAGATCGAGGCCAAGATCGAAGCGGCGGAGTGAATGCGATGAAAAAACTGCTGGAAAGAGCGAAGCGATCGCGGACAACGCAACGGCTGCGCCAGTTGCTCGATCGCGCCATCGACGGGGTTCGCGATGCGCTGGCGGCATCAGGACCGCGGCTTCAGCCGATCCCGGTCCGCGCGAAGCGCCGCAAGGGTTGAGCCCTCCGTCTCAAGTCCTCGCGACAGCCCCGAACAAAAGGCCCCCTCCACGCGAGGGGGCCTTTGCGTTGTTAGCCCACGGCGTCCTTGGCGGCCTTGACCGGGCGGGCGCGGACGATCTTGCGGGCCGGCTTGGCCTTGAACATCATCTCTTCGCCCGTGAACGGGTTGGTGCCCTTGCGCGCCTTGGTCGCGGGCTTCTTGATGACCACGAACTTGGCGAAGCCCGGCACCAGGAACAGGCCGTTCTTCTTGAGCTCCTTGTGACCGACGTCGGTCAGCGTCTCCATGACGCTCTTGACGTCACGCTTGGAAAGCTCGGTGGTGGTCGCGATCTTTTCGATCAGCTGCGATTTCGACATTTGGGTGGCCATCGTGTCTCCTCTGATTCGTTGACGGCTGCATATTAGACCAACCGGTGAAGGCCTATAGCCTTCTGCACAGTTTTGTCGGGGTTTTACGGGCTTTTTTGGCCCTCTGTGGCAAAAAACCCTGCTTTTTAGCCACTTCCGGAGCGGGAGAAGCCTCAGGCAGCGGATTTTACCTTGTTTCAAAGGCCCGCACGCAGCCTTGCTAAAGCTGATTCGATGCTTTCGACAAGCGACGACCGGCCTCTTTGTCGAAAGCCGGCCGCGATTCACCCTGAAAAATAAGGCTAGATCGTCGTGATGCGGCGATGGCGGGTACTTTCTCTCCCTTATTTCTAAGGAGCGCGACGAGCTTCGCTCGCGCTAGATACGTTCGATGATGACGGCCGGGGCCATGCCACCGGCCGCGCACATGGTGACGAGACCGCGCTTCAAGCCGCGCCGTTCGAGCTCGTCGAGCACGGTGCCGATCAGGATCGAGCCGGTGGCGCCGATGGGATGGCCGAGCGCGATCGAGCCGCCATTGACGTTGACCTTGGCGCGGTCGAGCCGGAGGTCGCGGATGTATTTTTCCGCAACCACGGCAAAAGCCTCGTTGATCTCGAACAGGTCGATGTCGTCGATGGTCAACCCCGCCTTCGCCAGCACCTTGCGCGTGGCCGGCACCGGCGCGTTCAGCATCAGCGTCGGCGAGTCCCCCATGTTCGCCATTGCGACGACGCGGGCGCGCGGCTTCAGGCCGTGCGCCCTGGCGTAAGCGGGCGACGCCAGAAGGATCGCGGCGGCGCCGTCGACGACGCCGGACGAATTGCCGGCGTGGTGCATGAAATCGATCTCGAGGTCGGGGTACTTCTGCAGGATCAGACCGCGATAGGTCGTGCCCTTGTCGTCGAGCGCATGGTCGGCGACCGCGGGGAATGCAGGCTTCAAAGCGCTCAGCCCTTCCATCGTGGTCTGCGGCCGCGGATATTCTTCATGGTCGAGCGCGAGGCTGCCGTCCTCGCGATGCACCGGCACGAGGCTCTTCTTGAAGTGGCCGTTCGCGATCGCATGCGCGGCACGCTTCTGGCTTTCGAGGCCGAGCGCGTCGACGTCCCTGCGCGTGATGCCCTCCAGCGTCGCGATCGCGTCGGCGCAGACGCCCTGATGCGACTGCGGATGCTGCGCACGCAGGCGCAGATTGCCGTTGTCCATCATCATCGGGCCGCCGCCGCGGCGTCCTTCCATCGACATCATCTCGCAGCCGCCGGCGACGACGAGATCTTCCGCGCCCGCCATGATCGAGCTTGCGGCCATGTTGACGCTGGTGATGCCGGAGCCGCAGAAGCGGTCGAGCGTCACGGCACTGGCGCGCACGTCGTAGCCGGCGTCCAGCGCCGACATGCGGCCGAGATCGCCGCCTTGCGTTGCGACCTGCGCGCTGCAGCCCCAGATGATGTCGTCGACGTCGGCGGTGTCGATGCCGGTGCGCGTCGCCAGCGCACGCAGCACGGTTGCTCCGAGCTGCTGCGGATGAATGCCGGAGAGCGCCCCCTTGCCGGCCTTGCCGACGCCCCGCGGGGTTCGGCAGGCATCGATGATGAGTGCGTCGGTCATTGGCGTGTCCTCTTGTTATGAGTGGTTGAGGACGGTTTTGAATAAGGCAGAGAGTGGAGTCAATGCGCGGCGCTGCACTCCCTCTCCCCGTTCTTACGGGGAGAGGGTTGGGGTGAGGGGCTGTCTCAACAAAGACGGTGACAGACGGACTCGCGGAGACTCCCCCTCACCCGGATTTTCCGCTGCGCGTAAAATCCGGCCTCTCCCCGCAAGCGGGGAGAGGCGAAGAGACGCCGCTACGCCCCCGCCGCGTTCTTCGCGATCACGTTGCGGTAGAAGCTTGCGCTGAGTTTCGGCGTGCGCACCTGGGTGTCGAAATTGACGTGGTAGAGCCCAAAGCGCTTGTTGAGCCCGAACACCCATTCAAAATTGTCCATCAGGCTCCAGAGGAAATAGCCGCGCACCGGCACGCCTTCGGCGGTAGCGCGCTGGAGCTGGGCGAGGTAGTTGCGCAAATACATGATGCGGTCGGTGTCGTAGATCTTGCCGTCGGGCGTCACGACGTCGTCGCCGGAGGTGCCGTTCTCGCTGATATAGATCGCATCTGTCTTCCAGATCTTCGCCGCCAGCTTCGGCACCCAGTAGATCGTCTCGGGGCCGACGCGCAGCCAGTCCGAATTCATGTGCGGGAACGATTTCGGCATCGGCAGCGGCATGAAGCCCGCGCCCTGGTCGGAGGCCACCACGTAGTTCTGTGGCGCGTAGATGTTGAGGCCGAGGAAATCGACCGGCGAAGAGATGATCTTCAGCTCCGCATCGGTGTATTTCGGCGCAGCGCGCCCGGCGAACTTCAGGAAGGCGTCGGTATACTGGCCCGTCATGATGACGTTGAGATAGCCCGCGTTCATCTCGCGCAGCGCGATCTCGGCGGCACGGACGTTCTCCGGCGTGTCGATCGCGGGCGCGCAGGCATCGATGTTCTCGGCCGGTCCCACCCTGGTGCCGCGGCGGCCATGGGCGCGCACCGCCTGCACCGCGAGCCCGTGCGCGAGCGCGCTGTTGTGCCTGATCTGATTGACCTCGGCTTGTGGCAGCGTCACGCCCGGCGCGTCGATGCCGATGCCGTAGCCGAAATGGACGAAGCGACCGCTCTCGTTCAGTGTGAAGACGTTCTTGACGCGATCGGTCAGGTGCTCGGCGACATAGGCCGCGTAATCACCGAAGATCCTGCAGGTCTCCGTCGATCGCCAGCCGCCAAACCGGTCCTGGAGCGATTGCGGCAGGTCCCAATGATAGAGCGTCAGCCACGGCTCGATACCATTCTTGAGGAGTTCGTCGACCAGGCGGTTGTAGAAGTCGAGTCCCTTCGGGTTGGGCTTGCCGTCGCCGTCCGGAAACAGCCGCGGCCAGGCCACCGAGAAGCGATAGGCCTTGCAACCGAGCTCCCTGATGAGCGCGATGTCCTCCTTGTAGCGGTGATAGTGCTCGTTGGCGCGGTCGCCGGTGGTGCCGTCCTCGATCTTGCCGGGGATGCGAACGAACTTGTCCCAGATCGAGGCCCCTCGCCCGTCCTCGTTGACCGCACCCTCGACCTGATAGGACGAAGTCGCCGTGCCCCAGACGAAGCCCGCCGGAAAGCCGTCCACGTTCCGCGGCGGCGATGCGGGCTTGGCGTCCGCGACCTCGAGAGGATTGGCGATTCCGGCTGCGGACAATCCCGCCAGCGTGGCGAACTGGCGACGCGAGACCTTGTCCGACATTGATCCTGCTCCGGGGTGATGCTCTTGCGGCGGCACCATGGCGAATCGCGGGTCGTTTGAGAAGCGGGCGAGCCGAGGGCCGAGGATGCAGGATTGCAGAATGCGACAAAGTTGTCCGAAAGGGGCCACGGCGATCGTCGGCAGAGCTACCCCAAAGCCGAAATACCAGCCCCGCCGTGATTTGAATTCCAGCCCAATCCGGCGAGGAAGTTGTCAGTTCCCTCGATACGAAGGCCCGTAGGCTCACAGAATGCCATAAACCGCTCGGAAATTACGACCAAAGTTCGCAAATATGGCGTATGGTGCGCCATCGCCGCTCCGCTCTGGGCGATTGTCTGTCTGCACCGGTCAAGCAAGGGAACGACTGACTTATGACGCGATTTGACCGCATGGGACTGTGGTGACCTCTTCCGCTTGACCAAGCGCCTGTCCTGCCAGGGATACAACGACTGACCCCGCGTCAGAGCCACTGTGAATTTCGAGGTAGATATATGTCGTATGCCTACAAGCTGAATGAAGACGTTCGCCACCAGCCGCAAGGCCCGCAAGGACGTGCCGCAACTGAGCCACCGATGATTTACACCATCGTCCAGCATATGCCCATCGAGGCCGATGGACGTCTCCGATACCGCATCAAGTGCAAGTCGGAGAAAATCGAGCGAGTCGTCACGGAAGATCAGCTTTCGTATTCGCAGTGATCTGCTTGATGACGGTGGCTTCCGCGATCAGCGCGAGCGCTTCGGCAACTTTGGCAGCTTGTCGGGATTGAACGGCGGCATCTGCCGGCTTCGTTCAGGTGCGGGCGTCTGCTGTTCCGTCAGAATCAGCGTACCCTGGAGGACCATTCCCGGCACCTGCACTGCCGTCGCCGTGTAGGTCGCGACCTTGCCCGGGCAGTTTCCCTCGATATCCAGCGTGAGCTCATCATCGACGCCGAACATCGTTGCGCGTCCGTCGGTGTGGCGCTTCGTCGACACGGTGGCGGTGAAGCGATCTCCGTCGATCTTGCAAGAGCCGTGATAGGTCATCAGGCTGTCGCAGCCCCAGATCTGTCCGTCTGCGACGTGGACGATCCCGGTCCCCTGATCGAGCGGTGTCTTGTACCAGGCGGCGTAGGTGCCGTCCTTCAGCATGGGAGCAGTCTCCCGGTATTCCCTCGCGCATCATCCACACGATCAGCGCTAACAAAGCGTTAATCGCGCGGCCCGTGCCAATCCTGGCTATCCCTGCGCAGCTCGGCTTCCAGGTCCTCGATGATGCTGTGAAGCAGACACGCGGCAAGTGGATCGGTCACTTCGCGCTCCAAACGCCGGTAACGCGCGATCTGAAATTCCTGCTCTCTCAACTGGTGCTCTGTCATCGGACGGGCCCTCCGACAAACCGACGCAGAGACAGCCAAGTCGTTTCGTTACAATTTTAGGATCATTCGCTATGGTTTCCGATCGGTAAAAACAACGCGACGCCGGGCTTCGCCGGCGCGCGGGATCATCGGACGTGTCAAAGGTCGATACGCCGACATGCGCCGCTGTTACGGCACATCACCGCTTCTCCGACTCTCGCCGATGCTGTGCGGCTTGTTGAGGAAGAACTCCCGGTTACCGAGAGCCGCTTCCGCGTATTGATCAATCGCAACCTGGATGGCCTCGATGTGCATGCGGCACCAGCCCTCGAGGCAGGACAGGCGCCGCGCATGATGGAGCGCCTTCAGAAATTCCGGGGGCTCCTGCATGTCGGAGAAGTAGGTCGGCCTCTCCCCCTTCATGCCCGTGCCATCTCTCGCGGCGGAACAAGGCGGTGCTTCTCACCACCAACGCGCGATGGCATCGGCCGACGGCGGGGAACGAAGAGGCTGGCGACGACGATCGGGTCGGTGTCTCCGAGCGCGGCCCGCTCCTGAACGAGGCCGCTCATCACTGTGCGCATCTTCATGACTTCGCCTGCGACGAAGCTGCAATCCTCGTCCCTGTTGATCTGCTCATGCATGATCGCCTCGGCCTCACGCATGCTGACTCGTAACGCCCTGATGATCCTGCGGATTTCGTTGATGCGGTTGTCCATGGCTCGCTCCCTTGGCTGGACGAGCAACATAAGAACAAAACATGAACAATGAGTCAATCGGCTTGAGGTAGAACAGAGCCGGCGTGACACGCGGTTCCGGGCGGCGCCACCCCGCGCCAGCCCCCGGGCTTACCGAGCCAGATCAGAACGTCACCCGCATCCCCGCATAGAAGGCGCGCGGCCTTGCCGGACTGAGCGAGCGCGGGTCGGTGAACTCGGCACCGCCATTGGTGAAGTTGGGCACGGCTTTGGTGTCGAAGAACTGTCCGTAGGTCGCGTAGCGCTTGTCGAAGATATTGTCGATCTTGCCGTAGAGCTGGACGTTCTTGGTCACCTGGTAGGACGTGTGCAGGTTGAACACGGTATAGGACGGCAGCTTCGCATATTGGTTGGACTCGTCGCCGACCAGATATTGGCTGGAGACGAACAGCGCGTTGCCGCCGACTTTCCAGACGTCGGTGACGGCATAGTCGATGCCGACCTTGACGCGATGGCGCGGGATCGCCGGGAGCTTGTTGCCGGGCAGCACCTGAATGGTCTCGGTGACAGTATCCCTGAACGGGCTTTCGGAACCGAGCGCGAAAGCATCGAGATAGCGTGCGTCGACGAACGCGTAACTCGCCTGAAACTGAAGCGTGGGCGACTTGATGTTGACCTCGGCTTCGAGCCCCTGACGCCTGGTACGGCCGACGTTGGAGAAATAGCCGAAGCCGGTGCGGCCGACTGCGGGAACGGCGACGATGTCGTCGTAATTGGTGGCGCGGAAGCCGCCGATCTTCCAGCCGAGCGTGCCGATGTTCAGCTCCCTGCTGCCGCGCAGACCCGCCTCCACGGTCTTGGACACGACCTGCTTCAATGGCGGATCGGAGACGAGAAACGCGGCAATGAGACAGGGACGGGCAGGATCGGCGCAGCCGAGTTCGAGTGGCGTCGGAACGCGGTTGGCCTCGGAATAGCCGGCATAGGCCGTCAGCTCCGGCGTGATCTTGTAGGTGCCGCCGATCACCGGATTGAAGCGGGTGAAGGTGTGATCGCCGTTGAGATCGGTCCCGAGCTGATCCTCCAGCGTGATGCGCGCCACGTTGAAACGGCCGCCGCCGGTGACAGCGAAGGCGTCCGTGATATTGAACGTGTCCATTGCGTAGAGGCCGTTATACTGGTTGACGGTCCGCAGCGAGACAGGGCCGGCAACGGTATCCGGTACGCCGGTTGGCCCCAGGAAGAGGCCGCTGCCGCTGACGACGTAGTTTTCTCCGATCGTCCCGATTTCGGCGGTGGCGTTGTAGCGCGTGACACTGGCGTCAAAGGTCGTGCCCATCACGAAGCGGTTGTCGTGGCCGAACAATTGATCGGTGTTGGTGGCCTGCCCCGAGACGCCGAAGGTGGTCGAGCGTATCGAGCTGCGGTCGATCTCGCCGAGGATGGTCCCGGACGCGAAAGGATTGGCAAGCGGCAGGCCGTTCACGCCGTTGGCCGGTGTGGCGCCGTCGCCGAAGCAAAGAAGGCCGCTGAGCCCCGGATCGGTGCATTCCTGCGCGTCGGTCGGATTGCCGTCGACGAGCTTCTGCTCGTACCGGCGCACATGGGCGGTGCCTTCGAGCGTCCAGGTCGGCGTCGCATCGACCTTGCCCGTCAGGTTGAGATAGCCGACGCGGTTGGAAGTGGTCTGCGGGGTCGTGTAGGTCGCGCCCCAATATTTGTCGAGCAGCTCGGCGGGACCGGCGGCGCTGGCGCCGAAATCATTCTTGGCGACGCCCATGTTGGCGTGGAATTCGCTGTCGCCGGCCTTGTAGCCGACATCGCCGTAGAAGCGCCGCACGTCCGACTGGGAGAAATTGCGGAAGCCGCTGTCGTGCAAGCCTTCGAGCGCGGCATAGACGCCGAAGTTCTTGTCGACCGTCTTGCCCCATTGCGCCGAGCCCTGGATGCGGCCGAACGAGCCGCCCATGAGATCAAGCTCCGCGCCCTGATAGGTGAAACCGTCCTTCATTTGCAAATTGATCGCGCCGCCCAGCGCGTTGAGGCCGAAGGCGGGGTTGTTGGTCACGAGCGTCACCGACCGGATCGCCGCGGTCGGGATCAGATCCCAGTTGACGGCGTCGGAGAAGGCTTCGTTGATGCGGACGCCATTCTGATACACCGCGAGGCCTTGCGGCGTGCCCGTCACGGGCGAGGCAACGAAGCCGCGGAATTCGATGTCCGGCTGAAACGGATTGCCGGTGACCTCGCTGATGTTGACGCCGGCGATGTTGTCGCGAAGCGCGTCGGTGATGTTCATCGAGCCGGTGCGCTTGATCTGGCTGGCGTCGACGGCGTTGATCGCCGACGGGACCTTGTCGACGTCAAGACCTCTGCCGGTACCCGGCGCGGTCGGGTAGACGTAGAGGCGCGTCCTGGGGCTCGCGGATGACGGCGCTCCGATGTGCGCGACCGGACGCGATGACGCAGTGCGCCGCGCCGTTGACGGCGGCGGCGCCGTCACCTCGACCGGCGGCAGGTTTTGGACGTTGGTTTCCTCGTCCGGCGCGGCCCACGCGGGGATCGCAAAGACGGAGAGCAGCCCGGTCGAAACCGAGGCCATCAACAAACGACGATTGAACCCAAGCTTGAACCGAACGCGATCGCCCATCCCAGCCTTCCCATCCGTCACCACCGGCTGTTTTGATTTTCGCCGGTTGGTCGAAACGAGTGTAATCGGCAGCGATGACTGCGCCAGCCACAAAAGGTCGGGCCGTATCCGCACCAATCTTCCCGACCAAATCGGGAATTTTTCCCGACGCGATCAGGCCGCCGCCGTCGGAACCAGCGCCTCGACGGTCAGACCGCCTTCACCGGAGACGACGTTGAGCGTGCCGCCCAGCGCGAGAATCCGCTCGCGCATGCCGACGAGCCCGAAGCCGAGCTTCTGGCCCGGCTCCATGCCACGGCCATTGTCGCTGACCCGCACCCTGGCACAGCTGCGGCCGTCGCTTGCCGCCTGCGTCACCGGCTCGATGACGACATTGACCGAGGTCGCCCCGGCGTGGCGGAACACGTTGGTGAGCGCCTCCTGCACGATGCGGTAGATGGTGAGGTCGGCGGTCTCCCCGGTGACGCCAAGCGCCGGCGAGATCACGGTCTCGATAGTGACATCGGGATGCGACTCCCGCCACAGCCGCGACATCGATTCCAGTGCCTGGCGCAGGCCGAGCTCGGCCAGACCGACGGGACGGAGGCGCTCCAGCACGCGGCGATTGAACTGCTGAAGCGCATTGATCTGCTCCAGCATGGCACTGCCGTGTTTTCGCACGGCCTCCGCACTCGGGGCGCGTCCGTCCGCCTGCTTCGCCAGCGCGCTGGCATGCGCGCGCAGCGAGAACAGATATGGCCCGAACTCGTCATGGAGCTCGCGTGCGATCTCCTTGCGCTCGACGTCCTGGAGCGACACCGTTCGCTCCGCAAGGCGCCGCTTGTCCTCGATGGCGTCACTGAGCGTTGCCGCAAGATGGTTGAGCTTGGTGCAGATCGCGGCGAGCTCCGGCGCGCCGCCCGGCGCGACGCGCGCCTGATAGCGCCCGTCTTCGAGCTCGGCCATCACATCCGCCAAGGACTGGAGCGGCGCCAGTGCCCGGCCGACCACATTCATCATCACCAGGAACAGCGCCAGCGCGATCGCCGAGCCGACCTCGAGCTGGGTTACGATGGCGTCCCATATCTCGGCAATCTCGTCATCGGGATGGGAGGTGATCAGCAGCGAACCCGGCTTGCCATGGATCGAGACGGGTACGCTCACCGCGGTCTGCTCGGGATGAACCAGGCTGACGAACCAGGCCGGCGGCGCGCGGGTGTCGTCATCGGCGTCGGTCCGGGGCTGCGTCAGCGGACTGCCGGCTTCGTCCCGAAGCGCGATGCTGACATGGCGCAGACGGCTGAGGTCGCGCGCGATCTGGTTCAGCCTCGCATCCGGATCGGGCGCCTCGTTGAGATCAGCAACGATCATTTCGATGAATTCGCGCGCGAGCCGGATCACGCTCTGGTCCTCGGCCCGCACGCGCGGTCCGGCTTCCGCGACCTGGCGGCCGATATTGACGGCGAGTCCCAGCGCCAGCAGCAGCGCCAGCAGCAGGTTGATGCGCCCGCGCAAGGATAGATTTTGCCACATTGGTCTCGCCCGCGCCCCGCGAAGGATTGGCCTGCGCCTGTCCGATAACGTTGACAGAGGCGAAGCGCCCGATATCTAATCGAAAGCGTACAGCAATCCCGGCCGGGCGCGAAACAGGCCAAGACGCTGTCGCGAGGAACGCCCATGCGCATTTTGATCGTCGACGATCATCCCATCGTCGCCTCCGGCTGCCGTGCCGTGCTGGCGGACGAGGGCGAGATCGAGATTTTGGAGGCCGCCGACGCCGAAGACGGCGAGTGCGTCTTCATCGTCGAGCGCCCCGACCTCTCGATCATCGACATCAACCTGCCGACCGTGTCCGGCTTCGAGCTCGCGCGCCGCATCCTCGGGCGCGCGCCCGAGGCTCGAATCATCATGTTCAGCATGAACGACGACCCTGCTTTCGCCGCGCGTGCGATCGAGTGCGGCGCCAAGGGCTATGTCTCCAAGACCGGCGACCCCGACGATCTCGTCGAGGCAATCCGCACCGTCGGCGGCGGCGGCACCTATCTGCCGAGCGCGATCGCGCGCAGCATCGCCTTTGCCGGACCCGCTCTGGCGCAAAGCCCGCTGTCGAAGCTGAACGCGCGCGAGATGGAGATTTTGCGGCTGCTCAGCGCCGGAAAGAGCCTATCCGAGATCGCCTGGCTGGTGCAGTCGTCCTACAAGACTGTCGCCAACACCTCGTCCATCATGCGCCAGAAGCTCGGGGTGAAAACCTCTGTCGAGCTGGTGCGCCTGGCGATCGACAGCGGCGTGGCCTGACGGCGCCACGAATTCGGTCACACAAGCGTTGCAATCCTGATGTGGTGTGATGCCACGGAGCATAACGGCATGACGATCCAGACTGTCTCGACCAACACATCCTATGGCGGCGTGCAGGGCGTGTATCGCCATGCCAGCCAGGCGACCGGAACCGACATGACGTTCTCGGTCTACGTTCCTCCGCATGCGCAGAGCGCCAAACTGCCCGTGGTCTGGTATCTCTCCGGCCTCACCTGCACCCACGCCAACGTCACCGAGAAGGGCGAATTCCGCAAAGCCTGCGCCGAGCTCGGCCTGATCTTCGTCGCGCCCGACACCTCACCGCGCGGCCCCGACGTGCCGGGCGATGCCAACAATGCCTATGATTTCGGTCTTGGGGCCGGCTTCTATGTCGACGCGACGGAAGCGCCGTTTTCACGCAATTATCGCATGTGGAGCTACGTCACCGACGAACTGCCGAAACTCGTGGCAGAGAATTTTCCAGTCGATGCAAAGCGCCAATCGGTGATGGGCCATTCGATGGGCGGCCATGGCGCGCTGACGGTGGCGCTGCGCAACCCGCACCGTTTTCGCGCGGCCAGCGCCTTTGCGCCGATCGTGGCGCCGTCGCTCGTGCCCTGGGGCATCAAGGCGCTGACCGGCTATCTCGGACCGAACAAGGACGTTTGGCGCAGCCACGACACGGTGGCGCTGATCGAGGACGGCGCGAAGTTTTCAGGCTTCCTCGTCGACGTCGGCGAGGCCGATAATTTCCTGAAGGAGCAGCTTCGTCCTGAATTGCTGCAGGCGGCCTGTGCCAAGGCCAACATCCCGCTGACGCTGCGACTGCAGGCGGGATACGACCACAGCTATTATTTCATCTCCACCTTCATGGGCGATCACCTGCACTGGCATGCGGAGAGATTGAAGGGGTAAATCCCCCTCACGGCTTGCCGTAATTCGGTGCCAGCAAGCGGTTGCGGATCAGATAGTTCATCGTGCGCGTCCAGGATTCATCCGTATTGCCGCGCATGTCGGCACTGGCGGCCGTGATCATGTTGCCGGTCTTCACGTCGCGCAGGTAGATGTTGAGGTTGATGATCAGGTTCGAGACCTTCTGCACCATGCCGGTGATTTCCAGATCGGCACCCAGCTGCCCGGCAAGCTTGAGGTCGCAGCCGCCGCAAGCCTGCAGATTGCTGTGACGGGCCGCATCCCGGATCGGCGCGATATCGAGCAGCTGGAACCTGCCTGACTCAACCAGTGCCTTGCGCAACTGCTCGCTGATGAGTTCGAGCCGCGCCTCCTCGGGCTTGGATCCATAGAACTCGCCGGGCAGGCTGGTGTCGATCAGTTCAAAGTCGAATACCGCGAGTTTCGGCGGATCGGCGAGCGCGGCCGAGCCCGTCAACAACAAAGCTGCGAAACATATCAGCGCTCGCATGATCGTGATTCCCGGCGTGGCAGCGTGAGGACGAAATGCGGGGTTGCATGCCCTGACAAATCGGTCATGCTTTAGCAGAGACAATTCTCCATCGGCGGTCAAGCCGGGGAGAACATCTGGAGGAAACATGATCCGATGGTTGATCGGCCTGATCGGCCTGGGTCTTGCAGCGACGAGCGCGCTCGCGGCCGACCCCGTCATGATCGGCGTCGGCTATCTCGGAATCGCCGGCACCAGATCGACGCTGTCGCTGGTCGAGCAGCCCGCGGAGAATGACGGCGTCGCCGGCGCACGCCTGGCCATCGAGGACAACAACACCACCGGCAAATTCCTCAACCAGCGATTTACGCTTGAGGAGCGCCGGATCAAAGAGGGCGAGGATGCCGTGCAGGCCGCGACCGACCTCGCCGCACGCAACGGCTTCATCATCGCCGACCTGCCGGCCGACGCGCTGCTGAAGGTCGCCGACGCCCTGCGCGACCGCGGCACGCTGCTGTTCAACGCCGGCGCGATCGACGAGCGGCTGCGCGAGGCCGATTGCCGTGCCAACATCATCCACACCGCGCCGACGCGCGCAATGCTGGCCGATGCGCTCGGCCAATATCTGGTGTGGAAGCAGTGGAAGCGCTGGCTGCTCGTGGTCGGCTCGCACGACGAGGACAAACTGTTCGCCGATGCGCTCCGGCGCACCGCGACGCGGTTCGGCGCCAAGATCGTGCAGGAGCGCAGCTTCGAGGACAAAGGCGGCGCGCGCCGCACGGACTCGGGCGTGACGCTGATCCAGCGCCAGATGCCGGTATTCACGCAACAGGCACCTGCCTACGACGTGCTGGTCGCCGCCGACGAAAGCGAGGTGTTCGGCGCCTACCTGCCCTATCGCACCTGGGATCCGCGGCCTGTCGCGGGCTCTGCCGGCCTGGTGCCGCGCAGCTGGGACGCCGCGCAGGACCAGTGGGGCGCGATCCAGATGCAGAACCGGTTCGTCAAGCTGAACGCGCGGCGCATGACCGCGCTCGACATGCAGGCTTGGACGGCCGTGCGCATGATCGGAGAGGCCACCTCGCGCACCAATTCCGGCGACGTCAAGAAGGTCACCGATTTCATCAAGGGGCCGGATTTCTCCGTCGCCGCCTTCAAGGGCACGAAGCTGACCTTGCGCGACTGGAACCTGCAGCTGCGCCAGCCGATCCTGCTGGTCGACGGCCGAATGGTGGTGTCGGTGTCTCCGCAGGAAGGTTTCCTGCATCAGGTCTCCGAGCTCGACACGCTCGGCTATGACCGCCCGGAGAGCAAATGCAAGCTAAAGTGAGGACATTAAAGTGAGGACTTGGACGTTGCGCGCGTGGCGCATTGGGTTGCTGTCCGGATTGGCACTGGCGGCAGCGCCGGCGCATGCGTTCGTCGCCTATGTCTCGAACGAGAAGAGCAACACGGTGTCGGTGATCGATACCGAGAGCTGGACGGTGACCAGGACCATCAAGGTCGGCCAACGCCCGCGCGGCATCGATTTCACGCGCGACGGCAAGTTCGTGATGGTCGCGGTCGGCGACGACGACACCATCCAGATGATCGACGCCAAGACGCAAACCGTGGTGGACAGCCTGCCCTCCGGGCCGGACCCTGAATTGTTCGCCCAGGATGCCGCCGGCAAGGTCCTCTATGTCGCCAACGAGAACGACAACACGGTGACCGTGATCGACCTCGAGAAGCGCGCCCGCCTTGGCGACATCCAGGTCGGCGTCGAGCCCGAGGGCATGACCATCAGCCCGGACGGCAAGACGCTGATCAACACGTCCGAGACCACCAATATGGCGCATTTCATCGACACGTCGTCGCGCCGGATCGTCGCCAACGTGCTGGTCGACGCGCGGCCGCGCTTTGCCGAATTCAAGCACGACGCTTCCGAATTGTGGGTGTCCTCGGAGATCGGCGGCACCGTGTCGATCATCGACCCCCGCAAGCACGAGGTGACCGGCAAGATCAATTTCGAGATTCCGGGGTTGAGGAAAGAGGCGATCCAGCCCGTCGGCATCGGCATGACCAAGGACGACAAGACCGCCTTCATCGCGCTCGGTCCCGCCAACCGCATCGCCGTGGTCGATACCGGCTCGCGCAAGGTGACGAAGTATCTGCTGGTGGGACAGCGGGTCTGGCACATGGCATTCACGCCGGACGAAAAATTTCTGCTCACCACCAACGGCGTCTCGAACGACGTCTCCGTCATCGACGTCGCCGCGCAAAAAGTGATCAAGACCATTCAGGTGGGCGAACTGCCTTGGGGTATCACGATCGCGCCATGACCAGCCCTGCTCCCATCGCCGAACAACGCGAAACACCAAGGCCCGATCCGGCGGCCGTGCCCGCGCTGTCGATCGACGGCGTCAGCCACGCTTATGGCCCGCGCCGCGCGCTGGTGGACGTGTCCTTCAACGTACAGCCCGCGAGCTTCACGGCCCTGCTCGGCCTCAACGGCGCAGGCAAGAGCACGCTGTTCTCGCTGATCACGCGGCTGTTCGGCATCCAGTCCGGCCGCGTCAGCATTTTCGGCCATGACATCAGCAAAAGCCCCGGCGAAGCGCTGCGGTTGCTCGGCGTCGTGTTCCAGCCGCGCACGCTCGATCTCGATCTGTCGCTGACGCAGAACCTGCTCTATCACGCCGCACTCCACGGCATCAGCCGTCGCGAGGCCGCTGCACGAGCTGCCGAGCTGCTCGGCCGCATCGGGCTTACCGAGCGCGCCGGCAGCAAAGTGCGCGATCTCTCGGGCGGGCAGATGCGACGGCTGGAGATCGCACGCGCCCTGCTGCACCGGCCGCGCCTGCTGTTGCTGGACGAGCCGACCGTCGGCCTCGACGTCAAGGCGCGCGCCGACATCATCGGCCATGTGCGCCAGCTCGTGAGCGAGCAAGGCATCGGCGTGCTCTGGGCCACGCATCTGTTCGACGAGATCATGACCGGTGACGATCTCGTGGTGCTGCACCAGGGCAAGGTGCTGGCGCAGGGACCGATGAGCCGCGTCGTCGCGGAAGCCGGCGCGCAGGACGTCAACACCGCCTTCATGCGCCTGACCGGCGCGCAGACCCTGCCGGGCGGCGGCGCATGAGCAGCATCACCACGCGCGAGGCGCCACGCGGCTTCTCCGCCGCCGAATACATGACCTGCCTCACGGGCATCGTCTGGCGCGAGGGACTGCGCTTCCTGCACCAGCGCGAGCGTTTCGTCTCGGCGCTGGTGCGGCCGCTGGTGTGGCTGTTCATCTTCGCCGCCGGCTTCCGCCAGGTGCTCGGCATCTCCATCATCCCGCCCTACGAGACCTACATCCTCTACGAGGTCTTCATCGCGCCCGGGCTGATGGCCATGATCCAGCTCTTCAACGGCATGCAGTCCTCGCTCTCGATGGTCTACGACCGCGAGATGGGGAACATGCGCACGCTGCTGGTAAGCCCATTGCCGCGCGGCTACCTGTTGTTCTGCAAGTTGCTCGCGGGCACCGCGGTGTCGCTGCTCCAGGTCTATGCGTTCCTTCTGATCGCCTGGTTCTGGGACATCACCCCTCCTCTATCAGGCTATCTCACCGTGCTGCCGGCACTGATCCTGTCCGGACTGATGCTGGGCTCGCTGGGCATGCTGATCTCCTCCGGCATCAAGCAGCTGGAGAACTTTGCCGGCGTGATGAATTTTGTCATTTTCCCGATGTTCTTCGCTTCATCGGCACTCTACCCGCTCTGGCGGGTGCAGGAGGGCAGCCCCTATCTCTACTATGTCTGCGAGGCCAATCCGTTCACCCATGCGGTCGAGCTGATCCGCTTCGCGCTGTACGGACAGATCAACTGGATCTCGCTGGCGGTGGTCGCGACCTGCACAATCGCCTTCATGATCGGCGCGATCTATGCCTATGATCCCTCGCGCGGGCTGGCGCGACGAGGCCCTGCGGGAGGCGAAGGATGACGGTTCGGGTTCTGGCCATGGCCGCTCTGATGCTTGCAGCCGCGAGCACGGCGGCACGCGCGGCCGATCCGCGTTATCCGGATTGGCCCTGCACGCAGGCAAAAGTGCCGGAAATTTCGCTCGCCGCCGTCTGGGCTGGTCCTTCGCTCGACGACGTGCAGAACAAGTGGAAGGACGACGCCAAAGTCAGCGCGCTGGTCGCCAAACTGTCGGCACGCAAGACGCCGCTGGACGAGGCCGAGAAGCTGGTGAAGGAGTTCTTGGCGGGCTCCGCGGCCGACAAGACCGCGAATGCGAAACTGCTGTTCGCAGGCCTGTTCGACACGCTCAACGCTCAGCGCTCGCAGGTCATGAGCGGGCTGGAGCGCGTCAGCCGCAAGCAGCGCGAAGCCGCCGACAAGATCCGCGAGGAGAGTGTCCAGCTCCAGGCGCTCCAGGGCGCCACGCCGCGCGACGAGGCCAAAGTCGAGGCGCTCAGCAACGAGCTGATCTGGAAGACCCGCATTTTCGAGGACCGCCACAAGGTGGTGCGGTTCGTTTGCGAGGTTCCCACGACCATCGACCAGCGGCTGTTTGCGCTCGGACGCGTGATCCAGCAGGAAATGGAATAGAGTCAGCCTCATTGACCGCCTGCAGCCGGTTCCCGCGCCTCCATTGCGGTCATTAACCTGTCGCCGCGCTGTATGCCGGAACCAAATCGGTCTAGGATGTCTTGTCGATGGGTAATCCAAGGCATCGGGAGGCCTCGATGGGAACCACGAAATTCATCCTCGCAGGCGCTGCGGCCATCAGCATGCTCGCAAGCAGCGCATTCGCTGACGATCTGACCGGAATGGTCACCCGGATCGATCGGCTCAACAGTACGATCTCGATCCAGCAGACGCAGAAGGGCACGGTCGGTGGCAGCGCAGGCGGCGCCGGCGCGCTCCAGCAGTACAAGGCCAAGGATGCCGCGATGCTCGACGCCGTCCATGCTGGCGACCGGGTGAGCTACTCTGCGACCGACAATAACGGCACGGGCACGCTGACGAAGTTGCAGAAGCAGTAGTGTTGCCTTCACCTCTCCCCGCTTGCGGGGAGAGGTCGGAATTCGCGCGCTGCGCGGATTCCGGGTGAGGGGTACAGTGTCCCTCGATGGGTTCAATCTGAGGAGAAAGGCCCCTCACCCCAACCCTCTCCCCGTAAGAACGGGGCGAGGGAGCGCACCTGCGCTAGGTGATGCAGCTTGCCTACTGCTCCGGCCGCGGCTCGGGCTGCGCCTCCTCAGTAGGAAGCTTTGCGCGCTCCCAGCCATCGGTGCCATCGGGATACCAGGCGACGTTGTAGCCATACGCGAGCGCGCGCTTGGCGGCGTTCCAGGACATCCAGCAATCGGCCAGGCAATAGATCACGAGCAGCGCGGTCTTATCGCCGTGTGATGCACGCGCGAGGCCGCGCTGGAAATAGTCGTCCATGGCGGGCGGCAGCGTGCCGTAGCCAGTATCCGGCAGCCAGATGCTGCCCGGGATGTTTTTGCGCGGCGCCTCGCGCCAGACGGTACCCGCGGGAAGGTTCTTCGGCTTCGGCGCGCGCGGCAGCACGTCGATGAAGGCGCCGCTCTTCGCGTGCCAGATCGCCTCGGCTTCTGACGTCGACAGCACGCGCGCGCCGCCGAGCGTCGCCGGCACGGGCGCGCGATAGTTGTCGGTGCGATAGCCCTCGGGCTCGAACGGCTCCTGCTGCTGCGCAACGACCGGCGCCACCAGCATGGCGGCGACGAGCGCAACGGCAAGAGGCCGCTTCATGGCGTCTGCCTCATGGCGTCTTCTTGGCCGTCTCCGCGCCGAGCGGCCGATCGCTCTCGTCCAGCAGCGGCACGCCGAAGTCGAGCAGGATCTTGTTGATCTCGCCCTGGTTCTCCTGGATCAGCTTGTTGAGCTGCCGCTTCCAGTTTTGGTCGGCGCCACGCACGCCCATGCCGATGCGATAGACCAGCTTTGGCCCGGTGGTTTCCTTCACCAGCGGCGTGACATGAAGCGATCCCGCCTTCTTCGCGTAGAACCCTGCCATCGGTCCCCACAGCACGCCGGCATCGATCTTGCCGGCCGTAAGGTCATCGATCATGGCCTGCGCCGAATTGTCGTAGCGCGTGTCGATCATCAGCGGATAGGGCTTTGCATCACCCATCAGTCCCGCGATGGCCATGTTGGTCGCAGGCGGCGTGCCGGCGACGATGCCGACATGCTTGCCCTTCAATCTGGTATCCTCGAGCGTGTCGACCTCCTCCAGCCCGCTGCCTGCTTTCGCGACCAGGGCATAGCTCGTGCGGTAATAGGGATTGGTGCCTTGCACGAGGTCGTCGCCTTGGGGGAAACCCATGATGACGTCGCAGCGATGCGAGCCGAGCGTCATGCGCACGAAGCCGGTGGCTTGCGGAAAAAAGACATAGTCGAGCTTCTTCTGGAGCTTGTCCGCAAACAGCTCGGCAAGCTTGTTCTCGAACCCCTCGCCCTTCTCGTTCGAGAACGGCAGATTGCGCGGGTCGGAGCAGACGCGCAGCACCTTGGGATCGACCAGCTCGAAGGAGAGGTCACCCGTCTCGTTGGTCTGCGCGATGGCGACATCGCCGAATGCCCAAGACGCAACCAGGATACTTAGTGAAAGCAACCAGCGACGATGTCGTCCGGCCTCCGTCATCGCGCTTCCTCCTAGGCTTGTTTGAATGCTAGCCATGCAACGCATGACGCGCCATGTTTTGCCAGACTGTGTGCTGGCTTTTCTTTGTTGCAGTGCAATGCGCGCAAACCCTTTGAACTGAGGCGGAAAAGTGTCTCGCATCGCTCTCGTGATCGCAGCCTTGTCCCTGCTGGTGAAAGCGACGCTAGCATGCGCCGCAGCGGCCGAATTGCCTGTGAGCGAAGTCGCACCCGGAATCTTCGTACACTCCGGGACCATCGCGCTGATGACCCGCGAGAACGAGGGCGACATCGCCAATGTCGGATTCATCGTGGGCGAGGATGCTGTGGCGGTGATTGATACCGGCGGTAGCGTTCGCGAGGGCGAGGCGCTGCTGGCGGCGGTGCGGGCCCGCACCAGCAAGCCGATCCGCTACGTCATCAATACCCACGGCCATCCCGACCATGTTTTCGGCAATGCGGCCTTCGCCATCGGGGACACCATTTTCGTCGGTCACAGCAGGCTGCCGCGGGCGCTCGCGGCGCGCGGGCCGTACTATCTCGACAATTTTAGGCGCATCATGGGCGACGAATTGATATCTCCCGTGAAGATCGTGCCGCCCACAATGCTCGTCACGGACACCCTGACGCTCGATCTGGGCGCGCGCCGCCTGACCTTGCGGGCCTGGCCGGCCGGGCACAGCGATAATGACCTGACCGTGTTCGACGAGACGACGAAGACGCTGTTCACTGGCGACCTCGTCTTCCTCCGCCATATTCCGGTGATGGACGGCAGCATTCGCGGCTGGCTCGGCACCCTCGGGGAACTCAAGAGCATTCCGGCGCAGCGCGTCGTTCCCGGTCACGGACCCGTGAGCGAATGGCCTGCGGCGCTGACCGATGAACGGCGCTATCTGACGGCACTGTTGGCGGACGTCCGGGCATCGAACAAGAAGGGCGAGCCGATCCGAACCGCCGCAGACAAGGCGGCCGCCTCGGAACGGCCGCACTGGGAGCTGTTCGACGACTACAACGCCCGCAACGCAACCGCAGCATTTTCGGAAATTGAATGGGAGTAGCGGACGCGCTACGATGCGCGAAACGTTGCTTCGTCCGCGGGACCAAGACCATGACGGGATGCACGCGCCGACTGCCTCTGATCGCCCTGCTCCTCGGCATTGCATTCGCCGTGCCGGCGCAAGCGGAAGAGGCTTACGATCCCTGGCCGGGCCTGGTGCAGGACATCTTCAGTAACCGTCCGATGAATGACGGCGGCAACGTCATTGGCATCGAGATGCCGTATCGCGCCGAGGACGCGGCCATCGTGCCGGTGACCCTGCGCAGCAAGCTCTCGCCTGGCGATGCCCGCCGCATCCGTTCGATCACGCTGGTGATCGATCGTAACCCCGCGCCGATGGCAGCGAAGTTCGAGCTCGGGCCGGATGCCAACGTCACCGAAATCTCGACGCGCGTGCGCGTCAACAATTACACCGACGTCCATGCGGTGGCCGAGCTCAGCGATGGACAGCTCTATGTCTCGAAGGTCTATGTAAAGGCTTCCGGCGGCTGCTCGGCACCGGCGGGCAAGAATGCCGAGGAAGCCCAGAACCGGCTCGGTCAGATGCGCTACCGCCAATTCGCGCGCGAAGAGGCCCCGGCGAGCCGCATGCGGGAGGCGCAGATCATGATCGGCCACCCCAACAATTCCGGCCTGCAGATGGATCAGGTCACGCAGCTTTACATTCCCGCCTTCTTCGTCAACCAGCTCAAGCTGACGCAGGACGACAGCCCCGTGCTCTCGATGGAAGGCGGCATCTCGATCTCGGAAGATCCCAATCTGCGCTTCACCTATGTGTCCAACGGCGCCAGGCGTTTTCGCGCGGAAGCCAAGGATACGGACGGACACGTGTTCCGCAACGAGTGGGATGTGGAGAAGCCGGGGACGTGAGGGCGTCCATTATCCTCCCTCAATATCCCTCGCCCCAACGATACTGCCATGCGATACCGACAGCTGTCAGTTCGCTTCCCGTGCGGCTGGTGATGCCGGTGCTGGCTGAGAGCTTGACTGAGTTTTGTCGATCGATCGGAAACGCAACCGTCACGCCCGCGCGCGAGATGGCCTGCTCGTTGTCGTTTTTGATGCCGTTGAGGGTCGTGCTGCCGCCGGCGAAATACAGTCCGTCCAGCGCCATCCATATGCCGGACTGGAACGTGTAGATGACATGTCCCTGCACCGCATAGATCGGAGCCTGCGAGAACGTCTTGCCGCCGAAGAAGTCGGTGTTGTCGCTGAAGAAGGTCACGCTGGGGGCGAGCTCGACGGTCCATGGTCCCCATGCCTTTGAAACTCCCAGCTCGGGCCGGAACGACCAACGGTTGCCGCCGAGGTTAAGCAGCTTGGTGCTGTCATATTGCCCGAGGGGCGCGGAGACCTGAAGGCTTACGCCCACGATCAGATCCTGGTGGTAGCTGACGAAGTCCTTCGCCGAGAGCGCGGGAGCCCCAAACAGGTTGACCGAGACACGAAATCGCGGATCGCCCAGACCGGACATCTCTCGTGCGCGCGGCTCGCCGTTGACGAGCCCATGCGCGGCAAACGACGATGTCGGCACGATCGCGTCGAACTTGGCCGACTGGCCGGCGAGGTCGAAGGACCGAACATAGGCCACTACGCCGGTATCGGAGCGGAATGTGGCATCGGCGATCGCGGTGCTGGGATCGAACGCGAGCTTGCCTTGGGCGTAAACGTAGCCCGAGATCAGGAAATTCAACCCGACAGGCGTATTCGAATACGATCGCGGCTCGGCCTCCTGCGCGCTCGCACTCGAGACCGCCGACAATGCGGCGACTATTCCCAATGCCGGGCCGAGCGGGAACCGTCTTGCGCGACGCGCTTGAGGCGCATCGGCGTTTGCATCATCGATGATGGGCGCATCACCAACCGCCCGGTGCACTCCAACGTCGTGCCGGTCCATCGAGATATCCTACCAAGCAAGCCCGTCGGATCATACCATCGAAGCTCCGCCGGCGACCTTGACGAGGGAAGCGAAGCAGCGCGGCACAGTCAAAAACACCTCACCTCGGCTTCCGCCTGCGCGCGCCTGAGGTCATTCACCGCGGAATTCGCCTGCTCCGACGTGCGGAACTGGACGCCGAGATTGCCGCGGACCTGGGACATGCTGAGCGCGGTTTCGGCGGTGACGTAGCGCTCATAGGACACGATCGAGGCCACAACGTCGATCGAGCAGGAACATTGCTCGATCGCCTGCCGGCTCTCGCCATTGGCCTTCATGCAGCCATAGACATACTCGGCACGCGCCGACGTCGGATAATCATTGGCCTCTTCAGCCTGCGTGGCGAGCGCGGGCGCAGCCCACACCGCCAATGCGGCGACAATCGGTCGTAGCTGTCCGGCCAGATTCATGAGCGTCCTCCCGCTGGTTGCGACGGAAGCTATGCTATGCGTATTGTCCTGAAAAGCACTCTATCAGAGGAAACGGCTCACAAGGTGATGAGAGCATTTGGTCGATCATTCGCGCTCGCGGTGACGCTGGCGCTGACACTGGCCGGGCCCGGCCGCGCCGCGGATACCATCCGCCTTGCGGTGCAGAAGACCGGAACATTCTCCTGGGAGCTGGCTGCGATCCGCGCCGACGGCCTCGACAAGGAGGCCGACCTGTCGCTCGACGTCACCGAGCTTGCGAGCCCCGAGGCCGGCAAGATCGCGCTACGTGCGGGCAATGCCGACATCATCCTGTCCGATTGGCTGTGGGTGTCGCGCGAGCGCACGCTCGGCGCCAAGCTCACCTTCTATCCCTATTCCAGCGCGCTCGGCGCGGTGATGGTGCCGGCCGCCTCGCCGATCAAGTCGCTGGCTGATCTGAAGGGCCGCAAGCTCGCCGTCGGCGGCGGCCCCATCGACAAGAGCTGGCTGCTGCTCCAGGCGCGCTTGAAGCAGGACGGTATCGACCTGAAATCGGAGGCGACCATCGTCTATGGTGCTCCGCCCCTGATCGCCGCCAAGGCGCTCGACGGCGAGATGGATGCGAGCCTCAATTTCTGGAATTTCTGCGCGCAGCTGGAGGCCAAGGGTTTTAGACGCCTCGCCGGCATCGAGGACATCCTGCCGAAGCTCGGCGCCAAGGGCGCGGTCTCCGCAGTTGGCTATGTTTTCGACGAAAGCTGGGCAGCAAGTCACCGCGAGGCGGTGGCGCGCTTCATCGCGATGACGCGCAAGGCCAAGCAGCTGCTGGTGACCTCGGATGCCGCCTGGGACAAGATCGCACCGCTCACCGGCACGAGCGATGCCACCCTGCTCAAGACCTATCGCGAGCGATATCGCGACGGCATTCCGCGCCGGGGCATCGATGACGAAGAAAAGGACGCGCGCGTGCTCTACCGCGTGCTGGCCGAGACCGGCGGCCGCGACCTCGTGGGCCCGGCTGCCGAACTCGATCCCGGCACGTTCTATCACGCAGTTCCCGGAGACTGAGGTGCTGCGCCTTCTGTCGTTTGCCCTGTTGCTCGCGATCTGGTGGACAGCCGCGCTGTTCGTCGGCGCCGCGAAGCTCCCCTCTCCGCCCGCCGTGCTCGACGTCGTCATCGCGGAAGCATCGAGCGGCGCGCTGTTCCTGCATCTTGGCGCCACGCTCGCCCGCGTGAGCCTCGCCTTCGTGCTGGCGATGTCGCTCGGCAGCGCCATCGGCTATCTGATGGGACGGGTGAAGCTCGCCGACAGGCTCGGCGATCCCTGGCTGATCCTGCTCCTGAACCTGCCCGCGCTGGTCGTGATCGTGCTCGCCTATATCTGGGCCGGGCTCACTGAAGCCGCAGCGATCGCGGCGATCGCCATCAACAAGCTGCCGACCGCCATCGTCACCCTGCGCGAGGGGGCGCGCGCGCTCGACCGCTCGCTCGACGAGATGGCGAGCGTGTTCGCGATGCCGCGCTGGCGCGCCTTCCGCCACGTCGTGCTGCCGCAACTGGCGCCCTATATCGCAGCCTCAGCCCGCTCCGGATTGTCGCTGGTGTGGAAGATCGTGCTGGTCGCCGAACTCCTGGGCCGGCCGAACGGCGTCGGCTTCGAGATCGGCGTCGCTTTCCAGCTGTTCGACACGCCGAGGCTGCTGGCCTATTCACTTACTTTCGCCGCCGTCGTGCTGGTGATCGAGACCGCGCTGGTGCAACCGTTCGAAGCCCGCGCAACACGGTGGCGGCCCCGTGCGGCTTGAGGTCGATATCACAGGCAAGAGGTTCAAGAGTGCCGCGGGCGGGACGCAGCAGGTGCTCGCGCCGGTCAGCTTCGCGCTTCAATCCGGCGAGGTCGGCGTGCTGATCGGTCCGTCCGGCTGCGGCAAGAGCACGATGCTGCGCATCATCCTTGGGCTCGACCGCGATTTCGCGGGGCGCGTCTCGCGCCCGCCGGAAGCGCGGATCGGCATGGTTTTCCAGGAGCCACGGCTGCTGCCATGGCGCTCGGTCGAGCAGAATGTGCGGCTTGCGGCACCCGATGTCACTGACGCCAAGCTCGCCGAGCTGTTCAGGATCCTGGAGCTGGAGGCGCATCGCAGCCATTTTCCCGGCGAATTGTCACTGGGGTTGGCCCGGCGCGTTGCGCTGGCCCGCGCCTTTGCGGTGGAGCCCGATCTGCTCGTGCTCGACGAGCCCCTCGCCTCGCTCGACGACGCGCTCGCCGGCCGTTTGCGCGACGAGATCGCGACGCTGGTAGCGCGCCGTCCGGTGATGACGCTGCTCGTCACCCACAGCCTGGATGACGCGATCCGGCTCGGCGACCGCCTGTTCTTGCTGTCGCCGCGACCGGCGCGAATCGTTCGGGAGGTGCCGATTGCCATCCCGCGCGCGGAGCGCAGCGAGGCCGAACTCGGCAGGATCAGGGCCGAGCTCGCGGCGTTGCAGCTTGAAACGAAATGAGAACTCATGGTCAACTGGACCAACGACATCTTCGCGGGAGGTTTCTCATGCGGCGCACGCTGATTGCGATCGGCATCCTGTTGGTTGCGATGCCGGGCGCGGCGCTCGCGCAGACCAAAGGCAAGGGTATCCGGCTCTGGAATCTGACGACGGAGACGATCTCCGGCTTCCAGCTCTCACCGGCCGGGAAGACCGAGTGGGGGCCGAACCAGTGCTTGAACGACAAGGACAAGGAGGTCGACCACGACGAGCGGCTGCGCATCACCGGCGTCGAGCCTGGCCGCTACGACGCCAAGGTCAGCTATCCCAATGCACGGCAGTGCATCGTGCGCGACATCGAGATCAAGGCGGATGCGGTGTTCTCGATCGCCGACAAGGATCTGAAGGACTGCAGCAAGTAGCGCGGGCTGCGTTACGAGCGTTTTCCCCTCATGGTGAGGAGCGCGGAACGCGCGTCTCGAACCATGCAGGCCCGTCTGTCGCCTGCGGCCGTCCTTCGAGACGCTTGCTTCGCAAGCTCCTCAGGATGAGGACCTAAGCCAGTTGCGACCGGCAACGCAGCTCAGGGCTTCACGGCTTCACGCCTTGTCGTTCGGATGCGGATATTCGCAGCGCCACCGCACCGCCTGCCACTTCGGATGGTCGCCGACCCATTGCGCGATATAGGGCGGCGCAGCCATCGCGCATTGCTTCGGCGACCCCGCATAGTTGAACACCAGATGCTGCTCCTCGCAGGTCGCAGGCGAGAGCAACGCACACACAGTCACTACCAGGTCGATCGGGTTCATGCCGGGATCCTCGCAGAGGCGATGAAGATTAGCACAAAAAGTTACGCTCCGAGGAGCCGGAAGTTTCAATCCGGTGGAACAAACGGGGGCTTTTTCCTCTCCCTGCACGCGCGGAGAGGCGAAGAGCGCGCCTAGAAATTGATGCCGAATATGACCCTTGCCTGGTGGCGCTCGAAATTGACGAGGTCAAGATTGCCGCCCGATCCGGCCGGACGGCCCCAAGCCTGCATGCTCCAGCTCATGGTCAGGCGCGAGCGCTCGGAAAGCTGGAAATAAGCGGTCGGGCCGACAAAGAGGGCCTGTCCTGCGAACTCGCCGAGGCCGATGCCTTCGTACTCCCGGAAGTAGCGCACCTCGCCGCCGAGCAGCACATCGGGCCGCACGCGCACCAGGCCGGCGAAGGCCGCGCCGATGGTCGAACTCTTTTCGGACAGTCCCGCCATCTCGAAGCGCGCCCATTCGGGCTGATAGATCAGGTTGAGCGCCCCGATGGCGAAGTTCGGGATCAGCTCGCGATCGAAGGCGAGCGTGAAATCGGTACCGTACATCCGGCCTTTTGCGCCAGAGGTCTCGTCGATGCGGTCGCCATGGAGTTCGGCGGCGACAGTCAACCCGAATGGCGCGCGCTCGCGATCGAGCAGGCGATAACGCAGATCGAGCGAAGCGCCCTGAAAATTGAACTGGCGGCGATCGCCGATATCGGGGACGCCGGTGATGTCGTGCAGCGTGGCCGTGCCGCCGACCTCGATGCGGAAGTTCGGCAGCGGCACGATCTCGATCTCGACCTCCTGCGAGAGGGCGCGATAGGTCCCGCCGCCTTTGCCGAATCGTCCTGTCGTCTGGGTCTGGAATTCGCGCTCGCCGGGATTGCCGACATCGGTGCCGATCATGAAGCCGAAGATGTGCTCGGTATCAAAGCCCTCTTCGGCGCTGACGCATGCCGGCGCGAGCGCGACGGTGCAGGCGGCTATGGTCCAGAATGTAAGGGCTCTCGCGCGCATCCCCGACACTACCACGGCTTCGACGGTGGTTGCCATCGAAGCCGCGGCAGGTCGTCAGTCTTACTTGTGGTCTTACTTGCGCAAAGCGCAGGCGTACATGTTGATTTCCATGCCGACCGGCACTTCCACGATTTTCGGAGCTTTCCAGGCCATTCGGGGACTCCCAAGGGATTGAGCGCGACATCGCGCCGGCCAAAACCTAGGGCTGCGTCAGGGACAACGCAAGTCGGGAATCGCGCCGTTGACACAGCGAACTGTCGCATCGCGCTTGCAAATTTCTCTCTCGGGCAACTCGCCTTCGCTCCCAGTCAAGGGTCGCAGTTCTCACCGCAACAAGCGCAGCAGCGCGCGGCCGGCGCGCGAGTTCAGCTCCTTCGCATCCAGCGTTCCATCCTTATCGGGATTCGTCGCGTTGAAGCGCTGCTCCACCACCGAGAGATATTCGTCGAGCGTGAGAGTCCCGTCGCGATCGGGATCGGCGGCGGCGAGTTCTTTCGCCGTTAATCGTCCGCGCAACTCGCGGGCGTCGAGCGTGCCGTCGTGATCGGGATCGAGCTTGGTGAACAACGCGGCCGCCCCCTTCTTCACCTCGGCAAGATCGAGGGTGCCGTCATTGTCGGTATCGAAGGTCTTGACCGCGTTGCCGGAGGCCGACCAGGCCGGACCAGACAGCAGTGCAATCGTGAACGCAAGTGCAACAGAGCGACGCGATATCATGAAGACCTCCTTGACCAAGACGCCGATTCGAACCGGATCGAAGCGACATAAGTCCACAAGCGAGCCTCGGTTCAAGCCCCGAATTGCAGCCTGCGCACCGCACAACTTGCTGAACCTGTCGGCCCGACCGCTGCCGTCGCGCTCGCGCTCTGCTCCGTGCCGCGGAATTTCTTCAGCGCCTGCGCACAAGTGAGCCTTGCTTGTCAGGTCACGACATCCGGCGCCCACCATATCGGCGTCGCGATTGCGACTTTCGTATTGACGCGTTTTGCATTCGGGCGGAGTGTTGCTGTCGCAGCGTCAATAGGCGCGCATATTGGGAGGGACGGATGAAACGCTTTGCGATGGCCGCGAGCCTCGTCATGCTTGCATCGACTTGTGCAAATGCACAAACTAGCGAGCAGCTGGTCAAGGGTGCGACCGATACATCGAACGTTCTCAACTACGGGATGGGCTACAATCTCCAGCGCTTCTCGACGCTGAACCAGATCAACAAGGACAGCGTCAAGAACCTTGTCCCGGTTTGGAACTACTCTTTCAACGACGATCGCAGCGAGGAATCGCAACCACTGGTCTACCAGGGCGTGATCTACGTGACATCGCACAACGCGACCATGGCGGTCGACGCCAAGACCGGCAAGCAGATCTGGAAATCCAAGGTCGAATATCCTGCCGAAACGCCGCGCATCGTCTGCTGCGGCATCATCAATCGCGGCGCAGCACTCTATGAGGGCAAGGTGTTCCGCACCACGCTCGACGCCAACGTGATCGCGCTCGACGCCAAGGACGGCAAGGAGCTGTGGCGGCAGAAGGCGGCCGATATCAAGGAAGGCTATTCGATGACGGTGGCGCCGCTCGTCGCCGACGGCGTCCTGATCACCGGCATCTCCGGCGCCGAGTTCGGCACCCGCGGCTTCATCGACGGCTGGGATCCGGCAACGGGCAAGCACCTGTGGCGGACCCATTCGATCCCCTCGCCCGACGAGCCCGGCGGCGACACCTGGAAGGGCGATACCTGGAAGCTCGGCGGCGGCTCGACCTGGATTACGGGCTCCTATGATCCCGAGCTGAACACGGTCTATTGGGGTATCGGCAATCCCGGCCCGTTCAATTCCGCAGTGCGCCCGGGCGACAACCTCTACACCTGCTCCGTGCTGGCGATGGATCCCAAGACCGGCAAGATCAAGTGGCACTACCAGTTCTCGCCCAACAATCCGTTCGACTATGACAGCGTGGCCGAGATGGTCCTCGCCGACATGAACGTCGAGGGCAAGCCGACCAAGGTGTTGATGGACGCCAACCGCAACGGCTTCTTCTACGTGCTGGACCGCACCAACGGAAAGCTGCTCGCGGCCAATCCTTACGTGAAGGTCAACTGGGCGACCGGAATCGACATGAAGACCGGACGTCCCATCGAGACCGACGTCGCGAAGGATGCGCGTGAGGGCAAGAAGGTGACCGTCTATCCGTCGATCCTCGGCGGCAAGAACTGGGAGCCGATGTCGTTCAATCCGCAGACCGGCCTCGCCTACGCCAACACGCTCGCCTTCGGCGGCAGGTACAAGACCGAACCCGCCACCTTCAAGCAGGGTGAATGGTATCTCGGCATGGACCTCACCGATCTCTGGGAATGGGGTGACGGCCCGCGCGGTCATCTGAAGGCGATCGATCCCATGACCGGCAAGGCGAAGTGGGAAGCGCCCAGCGACATCCCGCGTTTCTCCGGCGTGCTGTCGACCGCGGGCGGCGTGGTGTTCTCGGGCGCGCTGACCGGCGAGTTCGAGGCCTTCGATGCCGACACCGGCAAGAAGCTCTGGCAGTTCCAGACCGGCTCGGGCATCGAGGGACAACCGGTGACCTGGCAGCAGGACGGCGTGCAGTACGTCGCGGTGACGAGCGGCTATGGCGGCGTCTACTCGCTGTTCTCCGGCGACGAACGGCTGGCCAAAGTGCCGCCCGGCGGCTCGCTTTGGGTTTTTGCGGTCAAGCAATAACCACGGCACGATGCTGAGAAAGCTATCTCACAAGACGGTGGCGATCCTCGCCACCGTCGCGGTGCTGACGTTCGCGCTTGCGGCGACCGTACGTGCCGCGGATGATTCAACCGGCAATCCCGTGCAGGCACAGGTCGACCACGGCAAGTCGACCTATGCCGAGAAATGCTCGCACTGCCACGGCCCCAACATGATGAACCCCGGCACCATCACGCCGGACCTGCGCGCCTTCCCCGACGACAAGACGCGCTTCGTCACCACCGTGAAGAACGGCAAGAACAACAGGATGCCGCCCTGGGCCGACATTCTCAGCGACGAGGAGATCGGGAATCTCTGGGCCTTTATCTCGAGCCGGAGAAAACCATGAGGCGCTGGCTGGCCGCTTGGAGCATTGCTGCGATCCTCGCGGCGGCGGCCGCGGCTGCAGGCGCGGCCGCCGATCCGCTCAAGATTTGCCTCGACGAGGACAGGCCGCCGTTGTCAGTGCATCACAAGGGCAAGCCGGGCTCGGGTTTCGACGTGCTGCTGGCGCAGGCGATCGCCGACCGGCTCGGACGGCCGCTGACGATCCAGTGGTTCGAGAGCAAGCTGGATGAGGATTCGAGCCCGCAGCTCGAGGCCAACGCGCTGCTGTCCGACGGGCGCTGCTCGCTCGTCGGCGGCTACGCGCTGACGATGGACTCCCTCGTCAAGCCCGGCATGAAAACGGCGCGCCTGCCGGATTTTGCCGGCGCCACGCGCGACGACCGGCGCCGCCGCGTCGCGCTCGGCGTGCTCGCGCCGAGCCAGCCCTATGTCTACTCGCCGATGACAGTCGTGCTCGGGCCGAAGCCGCGGGGTCGCAAGATTGACGACATTGGCGACCTCGCCGGCCTGCGCCTCGTCATCGAGAGCGGCTCGCTTGGCGATGCGATCCTCATGACCTTCGACAAGGGGCGCCTGATCGATGACATCACGCATCTTGTCCCCGGCCGCGATGATCTCCTCGGTGCACTTGCCCGTGGTGACTATGACGCGACGCTGATCGATCTCGGCCGCCTAGACGCCCATCGCGCCGCGCACCCCGATACGGCGATCACCGCGTCCGGCTACTACTATCCGATCGGGGCCAATCGCGGCTACGTCGGGCTGGCCAGCGATCCCGCGCTGATCGACGCCGTCAACAAGGCGCTGAGCGGGCTTGCTGCCGAGGACAAGATCGCGGAATTCGGCACGCAGGCGGGGCTGACCTATCTGCCGCCACGTGAGCCTGCGATCCTCGGTGACGTCTGGATGAAGATCATTCAGCGCTAGTCGAATGGATACCTGGCGCGCCTAGCGCAGCCCTTCGAATGCGCCAATCTGTCTCGCCAGCCACCCATGGCAGAGGCGACCCGATGCAGTACCGTCGGCGACAACCCGGGAGAGAATCATGTCCGCAAAACTCGATCGACGCCGCTTCATCGCCGCCGGCACCACCACACTCGCGATGCCTTTCGTCTCGCGCGGCGCCTCGGCGCAAGCTGCGTGGCCATCGCGGCAGATCCGCATGATTTGCAGCTATCCCGCCGGCGGACAGACCGACCTGCTCGCGCGCGCCTATGGCGAATTCATTGCCAAGCAAGTCGGAAAGACCGTCGTCGTCGAGAACAAGCCCGGTGCCGCGGGCGCGATCGGGACGGCGGAGGTCGCCCGCGCGGAGCCCGACGGCCACACCATCCTGTGCTCGATCTCGACCACCTACATCATGAACCGGGTGGTGATGAAGACTCCGGGCTACGACATGGACAAGGATTTGACGCTGGTCAGCGTCATTCCGGGCGCCGGCCTGTTGCTGGTCGCGAACCCGAAGACCGGCGTCAAGACGCTGGAGGATTTCGTCGCCTTTGCGCGCAAGAGCGGCAAGGTCAATTTCGGCACCTATAGCGCGGGCTCGGCCCCGCATATGACGGTCCACGAGCTCAACAAGCAGTATGGCCTTGCTATCGAGCCGATCCACTATCGCGGCGAAGCCCCGATGTGGACGGGCATGCTGGAAGGTACGCTCGATGTGGCCATGGGCAGCTACACGGCAGCGCAATCGGTTTTGCAGAGCGACCGTGGCACCGTGTTCGCGGTGCATTCGAAGAAGGTCGACGCCATCCCCCATATCAAGACGCTCCCCGAGCAGGGCGCGACGTCGAAATTCTTCACCGTCAGCGGCTTCTCCGGTTGGGCCGTGCCGAAAGCGACACCGCAGCCGGTCGTCGACCGCCTGGCGGAGCTTTGCGTCGCTGCCAACAGCGATCCGAAGGTGAAGGAGGTGCTCAACACGTTCGTGCTCGAATCCGCGATCGGCTTCAAGGAAACCAACGCCCTGTATCAGCGCGAGCTGCCGATCTGGATCGAGAGCGCGCGGTCGCTCGGCCTCGAACCCTCCTGAACCGCGAGGCAAGACGGCCTTCGCGGCGCGGCATCCGACCAAAGCCTGGTGCCGGAGACGCATTTTCCCGCTATGATTGTGCGACGCCGGCGGGAAGGTCTCACCGGCGCGGAAAAGAAAGGCCGATCCCATGACACCGGATGGCGTTGCCGTAGCCGTCATGATCATCCTGCTCTTTCCGATGGGCTATTTCACGCTGGCGTCTCCGGCCTTCCTGCTGGTGAAGCTGGATATCCAACCCGTCGCCCAGCTTTTGCGCGGAATGTTCAATGCGCATTTTCTGGTGATGCGCGTTGCGGGAATAATCGGAGCGGTAGCTTTCCTGCTCGACGGTCGTCTGGTCGCGGCAATGGGCGTTGGCCTCCTTGCAGCCTTGGCGATCTACGGACGCCGCGGGTTCATGCAGCGGATGGATGAACAGCTCAGCGCCAGGGACGCCGGCGATGCCGAGGCCCCGCGCCGGCTACGCCGACTGCATTGGAGTGGAATGCTGGGCAACGCGGTGTTGCTCGTCGCTCTCCTGACCAGCATTCCCTACATCGCCATCTCGGCATGAGAGACATCGCGGGCGCGTGACGGTCAATCGTCGTCGTCGTCGCCGAACCTGGCGTTTGCCTAATGCTCGTCCGCCGCAACCGCACCCTGTTGCGCCTTGTGAATCGAGGACGGCACCACGCCGAAATATTTCCGGAACACCCGGCTGAAATGAGATGAGCTCGAGAAGCCCCAGGAGAACGCGACGTCGGTGATGGTCTTGCCGGCGTGGGCCTCGAGCTCCTGGCGGCAATTCTGAAGACGCGCCTGCCAAATGTAGTCGCTCACCGTGGTGCCGCGCTCCGAGAACAGCATGTGCAGATAACGCTTCGAGCAGCCGAGCTCGCCGGAAATCTGGTCGATGCACAGATCCGGATCGCGCAAATGCTCGCGGATGAAGAACTGCGCGCGCACATAGGTCGCTTCGGGCCCGACGCGATCGAGCATCGTGTCGGCCTCGCGCAGCGGCAGCAGCAAGAGGTCGATCAGCGAATCGGCGACGCCGACCGCACTGTTTGCCGACAGCTTGGCTGCCTCGTCGAAGGTCGCATGCACGAAATCATGGGCGATCCGCCCCGTCCCCGTCCGTGAGGTCAATTTGCAGGCGGGCATCCGCTGCGACGGGAATCCGCGGTCGCGCAGCAGCGCCTTCGGCACGATCACCACGTCGTGGCGCGTGAAAGCGGGGCTGATGATCGAATGCGGACAGGAGACGTCATAGGCGATGATGTCGCCCGGATTCAGCTCGATGTGGCGACCTTCCTGCTCGAAATAGGACACACCGTAAGTCTGGAAGTGGATCTTGATATACGGGTGTTCATTGGCCTTGGCGCGCGCCAGCGTGTGCGCGATGCGATGCTGGCTGACCTCGATCTGGCAGAGCTTCAGGCGCGAGACGCTGGTGTAGTCGATGCGGCCTTCGAGCGAAGACGCTTCCAGCGGATCGACGTCGAAATGTCCACACAGGCTGGTCAGCCCGTCGATCCAGCTTTGGATCTGACGTTTCGGCGTCATGCCCGTCGTCGAGAGCGTGTGAATTGTGTCGGACATTAATCCAGCCACTGGTTTGATCCGGAGATTTGACGCGAATCGCGAGCCGCGCTGCCGGAGCCCTGAACCGTGATTGCGTGACGTTTACCTCGATTTTGAGCGATCTTCTAGAACGAGCGCCATCGTTCCATTGCCACCCTTGTAAGTTAATCCTCCGCCTTAGTTGCAGCGCCGTCAAGGGGAACCTGAGCGTTGATGGCGCTCCCAAAGCGCTGCGGAAGCAGCTGAATTCGCTACTGCAAAATCAAAAACTTCCTACCCGTGCGCTGTCAAGCAAACCAGCTTCTCTCTTGGGCAAGTTTCCCGATAGCGAAGTCGTTAGGGATTGTATCAGGAACAACAAGAACGGGCCGCTCCGCACGTGGACCCGTGGCTCTCATCAGGAGGAGGAAACACCACAGCATCGTTTCTGGTCCCAATCGTGACCGCCCTGCACGAGCAGACGCCGGACGAAAAGCCCGGCGATTAAGCAATGCTTCGGAAACAATAAACGAGACCAATGGAGGAATGACTATGCGCAAGGTACTACTCGCGGCCTATCTTGGCTCCGCGGCGGCTCTCGCCGTCGGCAGCGCGTCGGCCAACGATGAAGTGCTCAAGATGTCGCAGAACCCGAAAGACTGGGTGATGCCGACGGGCGACTACGCCAACACCCGCTATTCCAAGCTGAACCAGATCAACGCACAAAACGTAGGCAAGCTCCAGGTCGCCTGGACCTTCTCGACCGGCGTGCTGCGCGGCCACGAAGGCGGCCCGCTGATCATCGGCAACATGATGTACGTCCACACGCCGTTCCCGAACAAGGTCTACGCTATTGACCTTTCCAACGAGAACAAGATCGTCTGGAAGTACGAGCCGAAGCAGGATCCGAACGTCATCCCCGTGATGTGCTGCGACACGGTCAACCGCGGCTTGGCCTATGGCGACGGCAAGATCTTCCTGCATCAGGCCGACACCACGCTCGTTGCGCTCGATGCCAAGAGCGGTCAGGTGGCATGGACCGCGAAGAACGGCGACGCCAGCAAGGGCGAGACCGGTACTTCGGCCCCCATGGTCGTCAAGGACAAGGTGCTGATCGGCATCTCCGGCGGCGAGTTCGGTGTTCAAGCCCATATGACCGCCTACGACATCAAGACGGGCAAGCTGGCTTGGCGCGGCTACTCCGAAGGGCCGGATGACCAAATCCTGGTCGACGCAGAGAAGACCACCGCGCTCGGCAAGCCTATCGGCAAGGACTCCAGCCTCAAGACCTGGCAAGGCGATCAGTGGAAGATCGGCGGCGGCGCCACCTGGGGCTGGATCTCGTACGATCCCGAGTTGAACCTCGTCTACTACGGGTCGGGCAATCCCTCGACCTGGAATCCGAAGCAGCGTCCCGGCGACAACAAATGGTCGATGACGATCTGGGCTCGCAACCCTGACACCGGCAAGGCCAAGTGGGTCTATCAGATGACGCCCCACGACGAGTGGGACTATGACGGCGTCAACGAGATGATCCTCTCGGACCAGTCGATCAACGGCCAGCCGCGCAAGCTGCTGACGCATTTCGATCGTAACGGCCTCGGCTATACGCTCGATCGCGCCACCGGCGAGCTTCTGGTCGCCGAAAAGTACGATCCGAAGGTGAACTGGACCTCCGGCGTCGACATGGACAAGAACTCGCCGACCTACGGCCGCCCGAAGGTGCTCGACTCAGCTTCGACCGACAAGGCGGGCGAGGACCACAACGTGAAGGGCATCTGCCCGGCCGCGCTCGGCACCAAGGACGAGCAGCCGGCAGCCTACTCGCCGGACACGCAGCTGTTCTACGTTCCGACCAACCACGTCTGCATGGACTACGAGCCGTTCAAGGTGAGCTACACCGCGGGCCAGCCCTATGTGGGTGCGACGCTCTCGATGTATCCGCCGCAGGGTGAAACCCACATGGGTAACTTCATCGCCTGGGACGGCAAGACCGGCAAGATCGTCTGGTCGAACAAGGAGCAGTTCTCGGTCTGGTCGGGCGCGCTCGCAACCGCAGGCAACGTGGTGTTCTACGGAACGCTCGAAGGCTACCTGAAGGCAGTCGACGCCAAGACCGGCAAGGAGCTCTACAAGTTCAAGACTCCCTCCGGCATCATCGGCAACGTCACCACCTATGAGAACGGCGGCAAGCAGTATGTCGCAGTGCTCTCCGGCGTGGGCGGCTGGGCCGGCATCGGTCTGGCGGCAGGCCTGACCGATCCGACCGCCGGCCTCGGCGCAGTCGGTGGCTACGCGGCGCTCAGCAACTACACGGCACTCGGCGGTACGCTGACCGTGTTCTCGCTGCCCAACTAGGCCTCTCAGCATCGCTCCGGCGCGTGGATCAACTCCACGCGCCGGCTCGTCTCACAGAATGCCTTCCGAGGAAAATCTCTTGCGTAAAATCTGCTCTGCCATTGCTGCGATGTTCTTGGTCGCGTCCGGGGGAATTGCCGTCGCGGACGGCTCAGGTGATCCGACCGCCGTCAAGCAGAACGAAACCGGCGAATGGTCCGACAAGGAAGGCAACCCGACCTACAAGATCACTGACGGATCCGTCGACTGGTACACCTATTCCGGATACCGCCGCTATCACTCGGACTGCCATGTGTGTCATGGCCCGGATGGCATGGGCTCGACCTACGCCCCGGCGCTGAAGGATTCGCTGAAGACGATGAGCTATGCCGATTTTCTCGGCGTCGTCGCCTCCGGCCGCAAGAACATCTCGACTGCCGCAGAGAACGTGATGCCGGCCTTCGGCGATAACCCGAACGTCGCCTGCTACATGGACGATCTCTACGTCTATCTGCGCGCCCGCTCCAACGAGGCCTGGGGCCGCACAAGACCTAGCAAGCACGAGGACAAGAACGACGCCTATACCAAGAACGAAGATTCGTGCATGGGCAAGAAGTGAACGTGCGGAGCCCGACCAGGACCTGGTTCCTGGCGCCCTGCTGGAATTTGAGGAGTTTAAGATGAAAACACGTGCCGCAGTCGCTTTCGAAGCCAAGAAGCCGCTCGAGATCGTCGAAGTCGATCTGGAAGGACCAAAGGTCGGCGAAGTCCTGGTCGAGATCAAGGCGACGGGCATCTGCCATACCGACGCCTACACGCTCGACGGCTTCGACAGCGAAGGAATTTTCCCGTCGATCCTGGGCCATGAGGGCGCGGGCATCATCCGCGAGATCGGCCCTGGCGTGACCTCGGTGAAGCCGGGCGACCATGTCATCCCGCTCTACACGCCGGAATGCCGGCAATGCAAAAGCTGCCTTAGCCGGAAGACCAATCTCTGCACCGCGATCCGCGCGACCCAGGGCAAAGGCGTAATGCCCGACGGTACCAGCCGCTTCTCCTACAAGGGCAAGCCGATCTACCACTACATGGGCTGCTCGACCTTCTCGAACTTCACCGTGCTGCCGGAGATCGCGGTCGCCAAGATCCGCGAGGACGCGCCGTTCGACAAGAGCTGCTACATCGGCTGCGGCGTCACCACCGGCGTCGGCGCCGTCGTCAACACCGCCAAGGTCGAGCCGGGCTCGAACGTGGTCGTGTTCGGCCTCGGCGGCATCGGCCTGAACGTGATCCAGGGCGCCAAGATGGCTGGCGCGGACAAGATCATCGGCGTCGACATCAACGACTCCAAGGAGGAATGGGGACGCCGGTTCGGCATGACCGATTTCGTCAATCCCAAGAAGATCACCGGCGACATCGTCCCGCATCTCGTGACCCTGACGGACGGAGGCGCCGACTACACTTTCGACTGCACCGGCAATACCACAGTGATGCGCCAGGCGCTGGAAGCCTGCCATCGCGGCTGGGGCACCTCGATCATCATCGGCGTTGCCGAATCGGGCAAGGAGATCGCGACCCGCCCGTTCCAGCTCGTCACCGGGCGAAACTGGCGCGGCACCGCCTTCGGCGGCGCGCGAGGCCGCACCGACGTGCCGAAGATTGTCGACTGGTACATGAACGGAAAGATCCAGATCGACCCGATGATTACCCACACGCTCAAGCTCGAAGACATCAACAAAGGCTTCGACCTGATGCATGAGGGCAAATCGATCCGTTCAGTCGTCGTGTTCTAGCTCGAAAAGCGTCACCCCAAGGAGGATCGACCCATGACTGTTGCACTCCATCCCTCGATCGATAACGGCATCAAACAGGGCAGCGGCAGCTTCGCCGGCGGCACGCTCGCATGCAAATGCAGCGACCATCAGGTCAAGGTCGCCGTCAAGGGCGACGTCGCTCATAATCACGCCTGTGGCTGCACCAAGTGCTGGAAACCGCAGGGCGCGAATTTCTCCGTCGTCGCCGTGGTACCCCGCCAGAACGTCACCGTGCTCGAGAACGGCGACAAGCTCCAGATCGTCGATCCATCGGCGGTGATCCAGCGCTACGCCTGCAAGGCCTGCGGCACGCACATGTACGGCCGCATCGAGAACAAGGGTCACCCGTTCTACGGCCTCGACTTCATCCACCCCGAACTGTTCCAGGAACAGGGTTCGCAGGCGCCGCAATTCGCCGCCTTCGTCTCGTCGGTGATCGAATCGGGCGTGAAGCCGGAGCAGATGGGCGGAATACGGGCTCGGTTCAAGGAGCTTGGGCTTGAACCCTATGACTGCCTGTCGCCGGCGCTGATGGACGCGATCGCGACCCACGTGGCGAAGGCCAAAGCCGCTTAAGCAGAGGCCGCCTGAGTCAAGGCCGCCTAGGCAAAAAGGCCGCCTGACGTTTGCCGCGCCCCGCCCGCTCGCTGGTTCCACCACACCCAGCGAGCGGACGGAGCCGGCCCGGGACAATCGCGGCGATGCCGCCGCTTCTCGACTGCGCTTGTGTGGGGGCCGTGAGCTCCCTCAGTCCTGGTCTCTGAATGACTGCGCAGGGCCGCCCGCTTCCGGCTTGAAGTCCCCGGCGCCTGCGTTTCTCCCTCCCTCGACTGAGGCATCCTGCTTCGTCCGCACAGGTCTTCTGGCGGGCGAAGCTTTTTTTCGAGTGCGCCCATCTCGAGAGGCGCGCGGCGCGATGCGGCGCCCTGCTTTTGACAAACCTTCGTTGCAATCTTTTCCCATCGAAACAGCTGAGTCAAAAACACTTGGCTGTGAACGCCAGACTGAGGCGATCCTGCTACGATCGCGACGTGACGATGCCGCGCGAATTCAATAATCAAGAACACGACGGGAGGTATCGAACACATCCGGACATGACATCGGCATTCCTGATTCCTGCCGGGATCTGCCCGCGCGGGATGACCGCTGGAATGCGACGCCGCGCAGCGGACATTGCACCGACCGGCATTTGGAAAATCTGAAATCAACAAGCTTATGAAGAGCGAGGGACGATCATGATCAAAGTGAAGATCAACGGCCAGGAACAGAGCTGGGACGGCGACCCGGATCTCCCGCTACTCTGGTTCCTGCGCGACGAGGCCGGGCTGACCGGCACCAAGTTCGGCTGCGGCCAGGCCCTGTGCGGCGCCTGCACCGTCATCGTCGACAAGGAAGCCGTGCGCGCCTGCATCACGTCGATCAACGACGTCGCCGGCCGCGAGGTGACGACGATCGAAGGCCTGCATCCGAACGGCGATCACCCGGTGCAGAAGGCCTGGCGCCAAGTCAACGTTCCCCAATGCGGCTTCTGCCAGGCGGGCCAGATCATGCAGGCGGCTGCGCTGCTAATGGACAATCCAAAGCCGTCGCACGACCAGATCCGCGAGGCGATGTCCGGCAACATCTGCCGCTGCGGCTGCTACCAGCGCATCGAGAATGCGGTCCATCTCGCATCGACGGGAGTGTGACATGAATTTCATCGACAACCCGAAGAAGCTTCGTGGCTTCGAGAAGAACATCAGGGTCGAGAAGGTTTCGCGCCGCAGCATCCTGAAGGGGCTCGGCATCACAGGCGGCTTCGTGCTCGCGGCGCCCGTGATGTCGCGCCAGGCGTTCGCCTACGAGACCGGCGCCGGCAAGATGCCGCACGGCGTCGTGGTCGATCCGCGCGTGTTCGTCGCGGTCGCACCCGACGGCACCGTCACCATCCTCGCCCACCGCGCCGAGATGGGCACGGGCGTGCGCACCAGCTTGCCGCTGATCGTGGCCGAGGAGATGGAAGCCGACTGGTCCAGGGTCAAGGTGGAACAAGCCCACGGCGACGAGGTCAAGTTCGGCAACCAGGACACCGATGGCTCGCGCAGCACGCGGCACTATTTGATGCCGATGCGACAGATCGGTGCCTCCGCCCGCACCATGCTGGAGCAAGCCGCCGCGAAACGCTGGGGCGTGCCGGCCACCGAGGTCAAGGCCGTCAATCACGAGGTCGTCCACAGCGCGACGAGCCGCAAGCTCGGCTTCGGCGAGCTCGCAGCCGACGCCGCCAAGGAATCGGTGCCGAGCATCGAAGGGCTCAAGCTGAAGGACCCCAAGGACTTCCGCTATCTCGGCAAGGGCCAGATCGGCATCGTCGATCTCCATGACATCACCACCGGCAAGGCGCGTTACGGCGCCGACGTGCGGCTGCCTGGCATGAAGTATGCCGTGATCGCGCGCCCGCCGGTAACCGGCGGCAAGCTCGTCAAGTTCGATCCGGACGCGGCGTTGAAGGTCCCCGGCGTCGAGAAGGTGATGCAGGTGCGCGGCTGGCCGTGGCCGTCGAAATTCCAGCCGCTCGGCGGCGTTGCCGTGATCGCGCGCAATACCGGCGCGGCGATCAAGGGCCGCGACGCGCTGAAGCTGACCTGGGACGACGGCGCCAACGGCAAATATGACTCCGTCGCCTACCGCAAGGAGCTCGAGGAGGCCTCGCGCAAGCCGGGCCTTGTGGTGCGCCAGGAAGGCGATGCCGAGGCTGCTCTGAAGGGCGCCGACAAGGTCGTCGTCGGCGAATATTATCTGCCGCACCTTGCCCATGTCAGCATGGAGCCGCCGGTGGCGGTCGCTGACGTCAAGGGTGACAAGGCGGAGATCTGGGCGCCGGTGCAGAGCCCGGGTGGTACGCGCGAGGACGTCGCAAAGACGCTCGGCATTCCCGAGGGCAATGTCACGGTCAACGTCACGCTGCTCGGCGGCGGTTTCGGGCGCAAGTCGAAATGCGACTTTGCGCTCGAGGCCGCGCTGCTGTCGAAGGAGCTCGGCGTGCCCGTCAAGGTGCAGTGGACGCGCGAGGACGACGTTCGCCACGATTTCCTGCACACGGTCTCCGTGGAACGGATCGAGGCGGGGATCGACAAGAACGGAAAGGTGATCGCCTGGCGCCATCGCAGCGTGGCCCCGAGCATCGGCTCAACGTTTGCGGCGGGTGCAAAGCACCAGGCGCCTTTCGAGCTCGGCATGGGCCTCGTGGACATGCCGTTCGAGATCGCCAACATCTCCTGCGAGAACCCCGAGGCTGCGGCGTTCACCCGCATCGGCTGGTTCCGCTCGGTCTCGAACATCCCGCGCGCCTTCGCGGTCCAGTCGATGGTGGGCGAGATCGCCCATGCGACCGGCCGCGACCAGAAGGAGACGCTGCTGGCGCTGATCGGCAGCCCGCGCATCGTCAAGCCTGCTGTGAAGGACATGTGGAACTACGGCGAGCCCCTGGACAGCTATCCGATCGACACCGCGCGCCTGCGCAAGGTGGTCGAACTGGTCGCCGAGAAGGGCGAATGGGGCCGTCAAGTGCCGAAGGGCCATGGCCTCGGCATCGCCGTGCACCGCAGCTTCGTCAGCTATATCGCGACCATCGTCGAGGTGGCCGTCGACGACAAGGGCAAGCTGACGGTGCCGCGTGTGGACACCGCCATCGACTGCGGCACCTATGTCAACCCCGAGCGCATCGCCTCGCAGATCGAGGGCGCGGCGATCATGGGGCTCAGTCTCGCCAAATACGGCGAGATCACCTTCAAGGATGGCAAGGTGCAGCAGAAGAACTTCGACGACTTCCAGGTCCTCAGGATCGACGAATCCCCTGCGGTGACCAACGTCTACATCGTGCCGCCCGGACCCGACACGCCGCCGAGCGGCGTGGGCGAGCCCGGTGTCCCGCCATTCGCGCCGGCGCTGATGAACGCCATCTTCGCCGCGACCGGAAAACGCATCCGCAGCCTTCCGCTCGGCAAGCAATTGGAGACCTAAAGGCGGGAACACAAGGCGGCCTCGCGCCGTTTGCATCGATCTGACAGGAGCAGATCGATGACCCATATCTCAAAGGCGCTCGCAGTCCCGTTGCTGTCGAGCGCCTTTCTTTTGACGGCCACTGGCGCATACGCCCAGAGCAACACCAAGCCGCCGACCACGGCGACGCGCCCCAGCACGCCGGACCAGAACTCTCTGCCCAACGCCAATGCCACGCCGCCCTCGACCACCCAGACCACCGGACAGCACAATCCAGATCCCAAGGTTCGCGAGATGAACCAGAAGGAAAAGGATAAGGTCGAGCGCGAGGGGAAGTAACGATCTGGCGCATCGGCGTTTTGACGCCGTGATTATCGGCTCTAGTTCTTCGCCGAAGCGCATCGATGTGCCCTCTCGCCTTGCGGGAGAGGGCAGCGACACCGGTTGCCACGATCACGCTTGGGTGAGGGGTATGCCTGCGCGAGTCTCGCACATTGTGATGTGCGGATAGAACCCCTCATCCGGCGCTTCGCGCCACCTTCTCCCGCAAGGGGGGGAAGGGAAGCCGCCGACGCAAAATGCGGCGGACGTTGCCGTCCGCCGCATTTGCCCCCTGACACTCCGCTTCTTTCGATCCGCCAGCGGAGCTTATTTCTTCAGCGCAAACACCCAGATCACGCCGCCCTGCGGCACGTTGGCTTCGATGCCGATATCGTTGGTCACGAGTGCATCCTGGATGCGCTGCGCATCCACGCCCCATCCCGACTGGATCGCGATGTATTGCGTGCCGTCGATCTCATAGGACACCGGCATGCCCATGATGCCGGAGTTGGTCTTCTGCTCCCACAACAGCTCGCCGGACTTCGCGTTGAAGGCGCGGAAGTTGCGGTCGTTGGTGCCGCCCACGAAGACGAGATCGCCTGCGGTCGCCGTCACTGATCCGAACAGCTGCGACTTGGGGAAGTTGTGTTGCCACATCTTCTTGCCCGTCACGGGATCCCAGGCCTGGAGCTCGCCGAAATGATCGGCACCCGGCTTCGTCTTCAGGCCGATGTCCTCCGGCTTGGTGCCGAGCCAGAGCTCGCCGGGCTTGAGCGGGACCTTCTCGCCGGTGAACCCGCCGCAGAAATTCTCGTTGGCGGGCACGTAGACGAGGCCGGTTTTCTGGCTGTAGGCCGCCGACGGCCAATCCTTGCCGCCCCACAGCGACGGACAGAACTCCACGCGCTTGCCGACCATCGGCTTGTGCGCGGGATCGACGATCGGCCTGCCACTCTCGGCGTCGATGCCCTTCCAGACGTCGGTGGAGACGAACGGCCAGCCGGCGACGTAGTTGATCTTGGTCGGCGTGCGCTCGAGTATCCAGAAGATCGCATCGCGTCCCGGATGGACCAGGCTCTTGATGTTGCGACCGTCGCGTTGCAGGTCGATCAACATCGGGGCTTCGACCTCGTCCCAATCCCAGGAATCGTTCTGGTGATACTGGTGATAGGTCTTGATCTTGCCGGTGTTCGGATCGAGCGCGAGCACCGACGAGGTATAGAGATTGTCGCCCGGATGCATCTCACCGGGCCACGGCGCGGCGTTGCCGACGCCCCAATAGATCGTCTTGGTGTCCTTGTCGTAATTGCCGGTCATCCAGGCCGAGCCGCCGCCGTTCTTCCAGTCCTCGCCCTGCCAGGTGTCGTGGCCGGGTTCGCCTTCGCCCGGAATCGTATAAGTCCGCCACAGCTCCTTGCCGTCCTTGGCATCATAGGCGGCGACATAGCCGCGCACGCCGAACTCACCGCCGGAGCCGCCAACGATGACCTTGCCGTCGACGATCAACGGCATCAGGGTCATGTACTGGCCCTTCTTGTAGTCCTGCACCTTGGTGTCCCACACCACCTTGCCGGTCTTGGCGTCGAGCGCGACGACATGGTCGTCGGTGGTGGCGAGATAGAGCTTGTCCTCCCAGAGGCCGACGCCGCGGCTGGTCGGATGCAACTGGAACAGGTCGTCGGGAAGCTGCCGCTTGTAGCGCCAATATTCGTCGCCGGTCTTGGCGTTCAGCGCGATCACCTGCCCCATCGGGGTCGCCACGAACATCACGCCGTTGTTGACGATCGGCGGCGCCTCGTGACCTTCGACCACGCCGGTCGCGAAGGTCCAGACCGGCGTCAAGTTCTTCACATTCGAGGTGTTGATCTGGTCGAGCGGGCTGTAGCCCTGCCCGTCATAGGTCCGCCGGTAGAGCATCCAGTTGGCGGGCTCCGGGTTTTCCAACCGCTGCGCGGTGACCGGCGCGTAGTTCTCGATCGGGCCTGAGATGGCGGCGGTCGAGGCAAGACATGTGAAGGCGACGAAGCCGGACAGTAACCACTGCTTCCTGGTCATGGCGTTCCCCTTTTTCATCCGTTTTGAATTCTTGTTTTGAATTCTTGTCGTTCGTCCCGTCGTCCGCCCATCGGCGGATGCGGCCTCTCGTGACGCGGGCAGAACCCGCACGCCCATCATCCCTGCTGCGCGCCACCTACCTTTCCGACGAAGTTTCCGGCGACGCTGAGCGAGCCGTCAGCCAGCGCCAGCGGCAGCGCAGCGAGCCGTCGCGGCGCCGGCCCGAACACGACCTGCGCGCCCGCGCGAGGATCGTATTCGGAGTTGTGGCACATGCATTTGAGCACTTCCTTGTCGCCGACATCGCTCTTCACCCACGCTGTGACAGGACAGCCGGCATGCGAGCAGATTGCCGAATAGGCGAGGATGCCGTCGACAGCGCGCGCTTTCGTCTGCTCGTCGAGCTCGGCGGGGTCGAGCCGGATGATCAGGATCTCGTTGAGGCGCGAGGCGCTGCGCACGACCGACGTCTTCGGATCTTTCGGCCAGGCATGCACCGGCGGTCCGCCGGCCGACAGAGCGGCCGCGGTGACGGGCTGTCCCTCCTGATCGCCTTCTGAGAACACGAGCAGATCGCCCTTCTGAGGCCGCTCGTCGGAGCCGGGTGCATCCTCGTCCGCGTGGACTTGCGTGGAGCAGGCGAGGCACGCCGTGGTGGCCAGCGCACTCATCAACAGCGCCCGCCGGGTTTGCTCCGTGCAGGCGTCAGCTTCGGATTCCGCTGTATTGTCGGAAGATGAAGAGGATGTGTTGAACGATGCACGCGACATGTTTGCAAGCAGGCGCTGGAACTCTGCCGAAAAAAAGGCAGCGATTTTTCCCGCAGTGCATCAATAGGCCTTTGCTCGCATTGATTGAATACGAACATGCGCATTTACGCGCTTATTTTGAATTGCAACGTCACGCTACGCGACCGGCATGATGATTTTGCAGATCAGGTCAATGCTGTCGGTATTGGTGCAATGCGCCGACGCTCGGCGCGATCATAGCGAGATCAGTGCGGCTTGCGCATTTCTCAGGCAGGCATTTTGTATTCTAGGAGCGGAGCACGTGACGCGGCGAAGCGATGCGACCGGCCAAGGTCGCCGACGCCATCTCGAAGCTGTCGGCGATGCGGCGCGCCCTGTCGATGAACAGCGCGGCTGCTTGCGGCGGGCAGACCTCGCGCGCGGTTTGTTCGAACAGATCGAGCCAGCGGTCGAAATGATGGCCGGCCAGGCTCAGTGGCATGTGCGCCCGCATCGGCGAGCCATGGTAGCGGCCGCTCATCAGCACGACCGACGACCAGAAATCCCGGAGCTTGGTGAGATGTTCGTCCCAATTCTGCACGATCGCGAACACCGGCCCCAGCAGCGCATCCTCACGGACGCGGCCATAGAAACGAGTCACGAGTTCCCCGATCATCTCTTCGGTGATCCCCGTGCGCTCGATTGCATCCTGAGTCAGCAAATTCCGCCGCGCGGTCGCAGCCTCGCGCTCGGCCTTCAGTCGATCCGACATCTTTGTTTTCGTCCGTTTTGTCTTCACCCTCTCCCCTTGTGGGAGAGGGTGGCTCGCCGCGAAGCGGCGAGACGGGTGAGGGGTTCTCTCCGCGTATTCCTCACGCATTTGGGCTCGCGGAACCAACCCCTCATCCGGCGCTTCGCGCCACCTTCTCCCACAAGGGGAGAAGGAAGGACGCATCCGCGCCCATCTTGGTGCAAGTCGGTGCACCCGTCTTTGTCGCAACGCAAATAACGGGTCAGGCGCTGTAGGTGTAAAAGCCCTGCCCGGTCTTGCGGCCGAGATGGCCGGCATCGACCATTTCCTTGAGCAAGGGTGCCGGACGGTATTTGGGGTCGTTGAAGCCTTTGTAAAAGACCTCCATCACCGACAACATGGTGTCGAGCCCGACAAGATCAGCGAGCGCCAGCGGCCCGATCGGATGGTTGCAGCCGAGCTTCATGCCGGCATCGATCTCTTCCGCCGTCGCAATCCCCTCCTGTAGCGCGAAGATCGCCTCGTTGATCATCGGGCAAAGAATGCGGTTGACGGCAAAGCCGGGGCTGTTCTTGGCCGTGATCGCCACCTTGCCGACGCGCTTGGCGAAATCGAGCGCCTTGGCGTGGGTGTCGTCGGAGGTCTGCAAGCCGCGGATGAGCTCCAGCAGCGCCATGACCGGAACCGGATTGAAGAAGTGCATGCCGATGAAGCGGTCGGGGCGGTCGGTCGCCGCGGCGAGCTTCGTGATCGAGATCGAAGAGGTGTTCGTGGCGAGCAGCGTGCGCGGCGACAGCGTCGCACAGAGATCCTTCAGGATCTTGACCTTGAGTTCCTCGTTCTCGGTCGCAGCCTCGATCACGAGATCGCAATCGACGAGCTTGGCGCGGTCGGTGGTGCCGGTGATGCGCTTGAGCGTGGCGTCGCGATCGGCCGCCGACATCTTCTCCTTCTTGACCAGGCGCTCGAGGCTGCCGCCGACCGTCGAAATCCCGCGGTTCACCGCCGCATCGGAAATGTCGACCATCACGACCGAAAGCCCAGCCGCGGCACAAATCTGCGCGATGCCGTTCCCCATGGTCCCTGCCCCGATGATGCCAACGGTCTGGATCATTGCCTCAATCCTTTATCCTTACGGACGTGCCATACTGGCCCCGCCCCATTGTTCCTGCATCAGGGTCTAGCACTGCCCCAGGGCGGGTGCGACCTGATCCTCTCCCTTCCTTAAAGCATCCAAGGCGGGAATAAAGCCGCCTTTCGGCCGCTAAACGGCATGATTTGACGCCCCCGGCCTGTTTGGCCCGCCTATCCACGGCATCCCGTCTCCGGGAGCGCCGAGCGTTCGGGAGCACCGGGCTCGAGGTGGGCGCGCCTCAACCGAGACGAAGCACCTTGCCCGGATTCATGATGTTCTTCGGATCGAGCGCCCGCTTGATCGTGCGCATGATGTCGAGCTCGGCCCGGGAACGGTAGTGCTGGAGCTCGTCGAGCTTTTCGATACCGATGCCGTGTTCCGCCGAGATCGAGCCGCCCATGGAGGTGATGAGGTCGTTGACGGCCCGTGTGATCGCCGCGGAATACTGGGACAGCGTATCGAGGTCCATGCCCTTCGGGCCCATGAAAGAGAAGTGGACGTTGCCGTCTCCGATGTGGCCGAGTGGATAGGGGCGGATCGTCGGCAGGATGGCGAGCACGGCCTCGAGACCGCTGTCGATAAACTCGGGAATCCTGGAGACCGCGACCGACACGTCGTAGCTCAAGCCCGGACCTTCGGTGCGCGATGCCTCGGCCACGCTCTCGCGAATCCGCCACATGTTGCGCGACTGCGCTTCGGTTTGCGCGATCACAGCATCCAGCACCCGGCCCGCCTCGAGTTGGTCAGCCAGGAACTGCTCCATCCTGTCCGACATGCCCATGCCGCCGTCCTGCCGCGGCCGGGCCGATGACCATTCGAGAAGGAGGTACCATTCGGTCTCAGCCTTGAGAGGATCCTGGGTGCCGGGAATGTGGCGCAGCACCATGTCGGTGCACGCACGGCTGACGAGCTCACAGGAGCCGACATTGTCATCGGAAGCGGCATGCGCCTCCGACAGAAGGTCGATGGCTGCCTTGGGATCGCGGATTGCAAGCCATGCCGTGCATACGTCTTTCGGCGCCGGCCAGAGTTTCAGCACCGCCTTGGTGATGATGCCGAGCGTCCCTTCGGCGCCCATGAACAGATGCTTGAGGTCATAGCCGGTGTTGTCCTTCTTGAGTGCGCGCAGGCCGTCCCAGACATCGCCGTTAGCCAGCACGACCTCCAGACCCAACACCAGATTTCGCGCATTGCCATAACGCAGCACCTGCACGCCGCCGGCATTGGTGGACAGATTGCCTCCGATCATGCATGAGCCCTGAGCACCGAGGCTGAGCGGAAAGAGGCGGTCGTGGCGCGCGGCTGTGTCCTGAATGGTCTCGAGGATGCAGCCTGCCTCCACGGTCATGGCGTAGCCGACGGGATCGACATTCAACACCTGGTTCATGCGCCCGAGCGACAGCACGATGCCGCGGTGCATGGGCCACGGCGTAGCGCCGCCCATCAGGCCGGTGTTGCCACCTTGCGGAACGATGGCAATGCCGTTGTCGTAGCAGAGCTTGACGACAGCGGAGACTTCCGCGGTGCTGGCCGGACGCACGACCGCCGCGGCCTGCCCCGCCAGCGTGCCGCGCCAGTCGGTCACGAAAGGCAGCTTGTCCTGCTCGTCCAGGATCAGGCCTTTGCCGCCGACGATGGCCCGCAAGCGGTCGAGAACGGCCGACGTCACGGGTGCGGTCGGAATCGAGGGAGCGGTGGGAAGAGCTGCACCCGGCATGTGTTCCTCTCTTTTCGGCCGTTCAGCGCCTTGGGGCGCGCCAGCCTTCGTTCTTGTTTTCATTCTGGGCGGTGGTGCGACGATCCTAGCATAGGGGTCGCGCTTGCGGGAACGTCCCGGCAGTAAGCCTCGTGTGGATTTGCCTGGAATGCTGAATGCAGGCGCACTTCCGCCGAGGTCCCGCATACCCTACTGTGCCCGGATCAAATTCGGATTGGAGCTCATGAGCCGTTTCTGGAGTCCCGTCGTCCACACGCTTTCGCCCTACGTCCCCGGCGAGCAGCCGAAGCAGGACGGCATCGTCAAGCTCAATACCAATGAGAACCCCTACCCGCCCTCGCCGCGCGTGCTGGCGGCGATCGCATCGGCCGCGGAGCGGCTGCGCCTTTATCCTGATCCCCGCGCGACGCGCCTGCGCGAGGCGATCGCGGCCCATTGCGATGTGGCGCCCGAGCAAGTGTTCGTCGGCAACGGCTCCGACGAGGTTCTGGCCCACACCTTCCAGGCGCTTCTGAAGCACGAACCACCGCTTCTATTCCCCGACGTCACCTACAGCTTCTACCCCGTCTATTGCGGCCTCTATGGAATAACGCATGACGAGGTGCCGCTCGATGCTGCGATGAGGATCGATATCTCCGACTACAGGCGACCATCGAGCGCCATCCTGCTCTGCAATCCGAACGCTCCTACCGGCATCGCCCTTCAGCGCGACGCAATCGCGTCGCTGCTGGCCGAACAGCCGGACCGGCTGGTGGTGGTGGACGAGGCCTATGTCGATTTCGGCGCCGAAAGCGCCGTGCCGCTGGTTGCGCGCCATGACAATCTGCTGGTCATCCAGACCTTCTCGAAGTCGCGCTCGCTCGCTGGCCTGCGGGTTGGTTTTGCCATCGGCCAACGACCGCTGATCGAAGCGCTGGAACGGGTGAAGGACAGCTTCAACTCCTATCCCGTCGATTGCCTCGCGATTTCCGGCGCCGTCGCCGCGATCGAGGACGACGGCTGGTTCCGAGACACCCGTGCCCGTATCATCGCAAGCCGGGAAAACTTGGCCCGCGATCTTGGACCACTCGGCTTCGAGGTGTTGCCCTCGCTCGCCAACTTCGTCTTCGCGCGCCATCGAAGCCGGAGCGGAGCAGATCTCGCGACCGCGCTACGCGCGCGCGGCGTTCTGGTCCGGCATTTCGGAAAGCCGCGCATCGAGGACTTTCTGCGCATCACGGTCGGAACGGAGGCCGAGTGCGCCCGGCTTGTTGAAGTGCTGGGCGGCTTGATCTGAGCCCCGACTGTCCCGGCATCGGGCAACGTCAAACGATGAGGCCGAACGCCACCTCGGGCCATGCCGCGCGAGGCTTTGATTTCCGGTCAAATTCGGGCTACCAAACCGCTCCGCCGCCTGCATTGCACGACGATCCCCTCAGGGAAATAAACGTGACTCACCTCCGCAGTCCAGAAATCGACGCACCCGAAACATTGTGGCGGGCGCCGAAGCTCAGGCGCGGATGAACGACTTCGCGCGATCCGTCGGCGCCGCATTCACGCTGATCGGCGAGGCCGATGCAGAGCTTCTGGGCATCGTCGGACTGTCGGTGCGCGTCAGCCTGACCGCCAGCATCCTGGCGCTTCTGATCGGGGCGCCGTTCGGAGCCCTGCTTGCGATCACCCGGTTCCGCGGGCGGCAGGTCATCATCGTCCTGACCAATGCCTTGCTTGGTCTTCCGCCGGTCGTGGTCGGGCTAGCGCTTTATCTTCTGCTGTCGCGCTCCGGCCCGTTCGGGGCGGCCGGCCTGTTGTTCACGCCGACGGCCATGGTGATCGCGCAGGCGCTGCTCGCAACACCGATCGTGGTGGCACTGGTGCACCGGCCGGCAAGCCTGCTGTGGGCGGAGTATGGCGACCTGGCGCGGATCGACGGGCTGTCAACGCTACGCAGCATCGGCTTGCTGTTCGCGCTGGGCCGGACCTCGCTGCTGACGGCCTTTCTCGCAGCCTTTGGGCGCGCGATCGCCGAGGTCGGCGCCATCCTCATCGTCGGCGGCAACATCCGCGGCTTCACCCGCACGATGACCACGGCGATCGCACTGGAAACCAGCAAGGGCGACCTGCCGCTGGCGCTCGGGCTCGGGCTGATCCTGCTCGCACTCAGCGTCGCAGTGTCGACCGTCGCCTTCCTGCTAGTGGGACGCGTTGGGGAAAAATAGCTGCTCGCCGCCGACCCTGTAGCCGGCGATGGCCTCCTGCCCCTTTGAAGAGATCAGCCAGTCGATGAAGGCCTGCCCGTCCCGCGCCTTCACGTTCGCATGCTTGGCTGGATTCACCAGCATGACGCCGTACTGGTTGAACAGCCGCTTGTCGCCTTCGGTCAGGACGGCGAGCTCGCCGCGGTTCTTGAATGACAACCAGGTGCCGCGGTCCGACAGCAGATAGGCGTTCAACGACGAGGCCATGTTTAATGCCGGGCCCATGCCCTGGCCGATCTCGCGATACCAGCCGTCCTTGGCGGCACCGGGGTCGATGCCGGCCTCCTTCCACAGCCGCAGCTCGGCCGCGTGCGTGCCGGATTTGTCGCCGCGCGAGATGAACGGCGCCTTCACGGCCGCGATCTTGCGCAGCGCCTGGGCCACATCCTTGCCGCCGGCGATCTTGGCGGGATCGCTCTTCGGCCCGACAATGACGAAGTCGTTGTACATGACGTCGAAGCGCTTCACGCCCTCGCCTTCGGACATGAACTTGTCTTCGGCAGGCCTGTCATGGACGAACACGACATCTGCATCACCGCGCCGCCCGATGTCGAGCGCCTGGCCCGTGCCGACGGCCACGACTTTCACGTCGATGCCTGCGGCCTTTGAGAACAGCGGCAGCAAGTAACCGAACAACCCCGACTGTTCCGTTGACGTCGTCGAGGCCACGGTGATGGTGCGATCCTGCGCGAGTGCGATCGTGGACCAGAGCAGAACCGCTCCGAGAGTCAGTATCCTTTTCATGCCTCGTCCTTACACCAGATGGCGGATGTTCCAAACTCTACCGTCGATAGAGCTGTAGAGGGAACCTCGACAAGCGCCACAACGCGCTTGGTCATGATCCTCGCGACGCTCCTAAGTGAGGAACGTCCGCTCCGCGCGCAAGTTGTCCTCAAGTCAACCCAGGAGGAAACCAGATGAAGAAGTTCATTTTGGCATCCGCGTGCATCGTGGCGCTGGCGACCGGCGGCGCCTTTGCGCAGACACAACCCGCCCCAGGCGCATCCGGCCACGGCGACGTTGGCCCCTCTTCGCGGGGCCCCGCGACCAAGGGCATGACGACCGGCGCCTCCTCGAACATGCAGAACGAGGCCGCTGACAGCAAGGGCAAGCAGACTCCGTCGGCCGGCGGCAGCAACACCAATAACATGGGCAGCCAGGCCGGCGGCGGCGCTGGCTCCGGAAAGTAGGCTGGCATCGATCGGAAATTCTGGAGAGGGGGCGATCGTCCCCTCTCCAGAAGTCTTCGTGCCGTCAGAGCTTGTCGACGTCATACGCGAAGGTCTTGGTGTCGAACGAAGCATATTGGCGGTGCTGCACATTGATTACGGTCACGTCGGCACTACAGTGACGCCGACTAAATTGCAGCCGTGCGCTCTGAAAGCGTGAATGTTCTGCAATTGGTCCCACCTACATTGACATCAGTGTGACAGCCGGGGATTTTTACATTGCTGGCGAATCAGCGATGGCCTCAAGCCGAGTACCTCTTGGACAACTCCCAGTGCTTTCGAGACTGATATCGTTGCTGCGCCGCATCCCCGCGGTGAAATGGGCGTTCACGCGGCTTCGGCCCGCGCCGCACGGCGGCGGCATCGACGTCGCGCCTGATACCGCAGACGCCTCACCCGCCCTCGTTGCCGACATTGCAGAAGCCGCGGAGGTTCTCGACACCAGCATCAGCGCGGATACGTTGAACTGCGACGCAGCAGTCGCGGCTTCAGCCGAAGACGACAGTGCCAGCCCTGTCATCGCGGAGAGCCCGTCGGAAGCGCCAGCCGATATCAGCGGCAGCGACGATTCATCCCGGGAGACGTCGACGGAAGTCGAGCCGGTCGTCGTGGAGGAAGCTTCGGTCACGACCATCGACGTCGAGCGCGAGTCGGCCGACGTCCCCGAAATCATCGTCAACAGCGGTCTATCTTCCGAACTCATGGACGACGTTGAGCCCGTTGTCGCGGAGAAGGCGTCTCCTATCGATGTCGAGGTCGCTCCGGTTGACGCCATCGCTCTCGTCGTCGACGTGGATACTCGCTCGATTCTCGAGGACACGTGTATCGCGTTCGCCGATCGCGACATCTCGCCAGAGCATGTCCCTGAGGACAGCATCGACAGCGATCCCTCCCCCGGTGCCGCGGAAGTCGTCGCCGACACGCCCAGCGTCGTCACGGATGTTGTGCCGGAGCCGGCCCTCGAGGCTCCCGCTCCGGAGATCACCAGCGCGCCGAAGACTCGTGCAAAGATCGTAGAACCCGCCGACCGTGCCGCGCTGATCCGGCAGCGTTGGGCGGAGACCGGGATCAGAATGTGGAATCCCCGCCTCCACGGCGCCGGTGATGCCACGCTGAACATCCAGGGAAGCGTCGGGCTGCTGCCGCCCGCGCCCGGCGAGACGATGCCGCGCTACGACAAGCTGGAATTCCTGATGCTCGGCGGACAGATCGTCTGCGAAGGCGTGATTGTCGAGGCACCCGCACACGCAAGCCAGCGCAGTTTTACGCGGCTCGCCGAGCCGGGGAAACACGACCGGGTCCGCGAACCGATGCGGGAACGCCAGGCCGCTCTCGCCTGACCCTTTATTCCCTGCGCTCAGGGGATCGGATAACCCTTCCAGACCCACTCCAGCGCCGACGGCAGCGTCTGGGCGATCGTCGGACGGTCGACGTGCTTGGCGTTGCGCACGAACAGGAACTGATAGTGGTAGCCCTTCTCCGCCAGCACCTTGGCCATCAGCGCGTTGGAGAGGGTCCAGTCGTGCATGCCGTCGGGGATGGTGGGGTTCGGATAGAACAGGTCCTGGTCGCCGCCGAAGAACCAGAAACGGATCGGCTTGGTCGGCGCAGCGACGATCAGCGGCACGCCGGGCGGCTCGGCCGGCGTGAGCACGCCGGCCTTGGAGATGAGGTTGGGTGTGGCCGGCCCCGTCCATGCGCTGTGATATTCCCAGGCGCCGCCGCGCAGCGACGGGTCATGCGGCCATTGCTGGTTGACCATGGTCGGCGAGAACGCCAGGACGCGGTGATAGAGATCGGGATAGAACCACGCCATGGTGAAGGCTGCCACGCCGCTCGAACTCAGCCCCATGGTCGCACGTCCATCGGGATTTTTGGTCAGCCTGACGTCGGCGTTCTTTTCCACCAGCGGCAGCACTTCACGCTCGACGAACTGCGCGTAGGCGCCTGACACCGCGTCATATTCGCGGCCACGCTGACTGCCTTGCGCGTCCTGCCCGCCATTCCCGATCTGGATCGCGATCATCGGCGGCACGCGGTGCTGCGCGATCAGATTGTCGAGCGTGACGGCGAGATCCTTGTAGGCGTTGGAGCCGCCGTCGCCGACCACGATGAACGGCGCTTCGCTGCCGCGCACATATTGCGCCGGCACATAGACGTCGATGGTGCGCGACCAGATCCCTGGGTGGCTGGTGGTGACAATCATGTGCGACTTGTCATCCGGCGCCGTAACGGTGGTCATGATCGAGGAATTGGTGCAACCGGCGGCGTCATCGCGGATCAGGCCGGGATTGTAGATGGTGCTCTCCTTCGACGACAGCGTGAAGGACTTTGTCGTCCCACGCGGCACGCCCTCCTTCGCGATCGTCTCCGGCGCAGGATTGTGGGTGGGACCGATGATGAAATTGCCCTCGGCACCCGGTGGCGGCAGCGTTCCGTCAGGAAGCTCAGTGGCGCGCGGATAGTTGGGATTGGACGGATCGCGCGTCGGAGGCGCCGTCTTGAAATCGAGACCCGCCGTATCGATGAAGAACGGGCCCGCCTTGTCGGCGGTGTTGGCCCCGGGCGGCACCACCATGTTCTGGGTGACGCAGGCCGGCTGCGAAAGCGCGATTGAAGTGAAGGAGACGAGGGAAATCAGCGTCCCCGCAAGGACGGACAACGAATTGGTCATTTCAGCTCCCGGTGCTGACGAGTCTTTCTGGCTCGCCTTGGAGCAAAGTATGACGAGCCACCTACGCGCGGTCAAACCCCAGCCGGCCGCATTGCAGCTATGGCCGCCATGCTCAAACCGGACAGGGACGGTTATTCCGCGCACTGCCACGAAATTATCCAGACATCTGGCCGTTGCTGCCGCACCTCGCACGGCGTCGCTTGCCGGCCGGCCGCGCCGTGAAGGACCGCCCAATCAAAACGCGATAGATATGACGCTTCTGAAATCCACCGCACGACAATCTTGCCCTCCCGGCGAAGGTCGATCGCACCGCGAAGGAAGGCGACTCCTCGCCGGGGAGAGGTATGCGAACAAGTCGGCCCCATCATTGGCGATGCGACAGAATGCTGCGCCGACACCGATGGTTAGCAGAACCTCACCAAGGTTTTTGCAGTCCTTTGCAGTCGATACATCCGTTTTTGCCGCCACATATCGTTAACGCGGCCTCACCAATGCACGCGGCCGGAAAAATTCGCGGTAGCGTACAACCTTCCCCGCTTTTCCGGCGAAATCCACCTAACGCCACCTTTACCCCCGCCGTGCAAGATCGCCGGCGTTTCGAAGGGGATCCGGGGCTCGTATTGCAATGCCTGTCAACAATTTTAAGTCTCATCTAGCTGCCGTTGCAGAGCTGTTTCGGGTGCCGGCCGACAATCCGGAACTGATGCGGGCGCAATTCGACGCCTTCTCCAAACAGATCCCGCTGCTCTATTTCATCCTGATCACAAACACGATCGCGGTGGCTTATACCTATGTGCCGCTGGCACCGCCCTCGCTCAGTATGATCGTGCCTGCCCTGTTGATCGCGATGACGGGCTTTCGCACATTCTGGTGGCTGCGCCAGCGCCGTGTCGTCCGCAACGATGCCGACATCCTGCGCAACCTGCGTCTCACCAACTGGATTGCAGCGCCGATCGCGGCGGGCTTTACTGTCTGGTCGTTTGCCCTGTATCCCTACGGCGATGCTTTCGCCAAGAGCCAGGTTGCCTTCTACATGGCGGTGACCGTGATCGGCTGCATCTTCTCGCTGATGCATCTGCGCTCGGCGGCACTGATTGTGACGCTGGTCGTCGACGTGCCCTATGTTCTGTTTTTCTGGACCACCGGCGAGCCCACACTGAAGGCGATCGCCGTCAACAATCTGCTCGTGTCGGGTGCGATGGTGACGGTGCTGTTCATCTACTATCGCGACTTCGCCGACCTCGTCGCCAGCCGCAAATCGCTGCTGGCGCAGCAGGCAGCCACCCAAGCCCTTTCGGACGAGAACTTCCGCCTCGCAAACCTCGATTCTCTGACAGAGCTGCCGAATCGCCGCCGCTTCTTCGCCGAGCTGTCGAGCGCTTTCGCTGACGCCGAGCGCAGGAAAGTTCGCGTCGCTGTCGGGATCATCGACCTCGACGGCTTCAAGCCGGTCAACGACAATTACGGCCATTCCGTTGGCGACCGCGTTCTGATCGAGGCGGGCCGGCGCATCCGCGAGGTCTGCGAGGGCTTCGGCCCGCAGCGGGTGGAATTCGCCAGGCTCGGCGGCGACGAGTTCGGCCTCGTCGTGTGCGGCGACCCCGATGAGGCGGATCTGATGCGGCTTGGCGAACGCATCGCTGACCAGGTCAAGCTGCCCTACCAGCTCGACACCGCCCATACCGGACTGTCCTGCTCGATCGGCTTCGCGCTATTCCCGCAATCGGCAACGACGGCGGAAGCGCTCTATGAATGCGCCGACTATTCCCTCTATCACGCCAAGCGCCACCTGCGCGGCCGCACCGTGATCTTCTCGATCGAGCTCGAGGCCGAGATCCGCAGCCGCGGCGTCATCGAGAATTTGCTGCGCACCGCCGATTTCAGCACCGAGATGGACCTGGTGTTCCAGCCGATCGTAGACGCCATGAGCGAGCACACCGCCGGCTTCGAGGTCCTGGCGCGCTGGCGCAGCTCCCGCCTCGGCCTGGTTTCGCCGGCCGACTTCATTCCCGCCGCCGAGCGCATCGGCCTGATCCGGCCGCTGACGCAAGCGCTGCTGGCGCGCGCGCTCGCGACGGCCAAGACCTGGCCCGACCACATCCGCCTCTCGTTCAACCTGTCCGCCCACGACGTCTGCTCGCCCGAGGGCGTCCTGCCGCTGATCGCCATCGTCGAGAAGAGCGGGCTGCCGCCGCACCGGATCGATTTCGAGATCACCGAGACCGCCGTTACATTCGATTTCGTACGCGCGCAGCAGTCGATCGCGGCATTGAAGGCGATGGGCTGTGGCATTTCGCTGGACGATTTCGGCACCGGCTATTCCTCGCTGAGCCACGTGCACTGGCTGCCGCTCGACAAGATCAAGATCGACCGCAGCTTCATCGCCGACGTCAACGACAATGCAGTAAGTCACAAGATCATCAAGTCCCTCACCGGCCTCTGTGACGACATGGAGATCGCCTGCGTCGCCGAGGGCGTCGAGACCCGCGCTCAGCTCGACACCCTGCGCCGGCTGGGATGCGACTTCATCCAGGGCTACTACTTCGCAAAGCCCATGCATGGCGACGCGATCGACGAGTATCTCGCAAACGAACGCCAGCGCCTCAGTGGCGCCGGAGCCAGGGTCGTGGCCTGAGTCGCGCCTAGCGCAGGCTCGGCAGGTCGAGCCCTTTGTCGCGGGCGCAGCCGATCGCGGTGTCGTAGCCCGCGTCGGCGTGGCGCATGACGCCGCTGGCAGGATCGTTCCAGAGCACGCGCGCGATGCGCTTCGCCGCTTCCGGCGTACCGTCGGCGACGATCACCATGCCGGCATGCTGGGAATAGCCGATGCCGACGCCGCCGCCGTGATGCAGCGACACCCAGGTCGCGCCGCTGGCACAATTGAGCAGCGCGTTGAGCAAGGGCCAGTCGGACACAGCGTCCGACCCGTCCTTCATCGCTTCGGTTTCGCGGTTAGGGCTCGCCACCGAGCCGCTGTCGAGATGATCGCGGCCGATCACGATGGGTGCCTTCAATTCGCCGCGCGCCACCATCTCGTTGAAGGCAAGGCCCAGGCGATCGCGATCGCCGAGCCCAACCCAGCAGATCCGCGCCGGCAGGCCCTGGAATTTGATGCGCTCCCTGGCCATGTCGAGCCAATTGTGCAGGTGCTTGTCGTCAGGCATCAGCTCCTTGACCTTGGCGTCGGTCTTGAAGATGTCCTCGGGATCGCCCGACAGCGCGGCCCAGCGGAACGGCCCGACGCCGCGGCAGAACAAGGGACGGATATAAGCAGGGACGAAGCCGGGGAAATCGAAGGCATTCTTCAGGCCCATGTCCTGCGCCATCTGGCGGATGTTGTTGCCGTAGTCGAGCGTCGGGATGCCTTGCGCATGGAAATCCAGCATGGCCTGGACGTGCTCGACCATCGAGATCTTCGAGGCGCGCTCCACGGCCTTGGGGTCGGCGGCGCGCTTGGCTTCCCACTCGGCGAGCGTCCAGCCCTTCGGCAAATAGCCGTTGATCGGATCGTGCGCGCTGGTCTGATCGGTGACGATGTCGGGCCTGACACCGCGGCGGACCAGCTCGGGAAAAATCTCCGCGGCATTGCCGAGCAGGCCGACCGAGACCGCCTTCTTCGTCTTCGCCGCCTCCGCCATGATCGCAAGCGCCTCGTCGAGCGTTGTGGCCTGGCGATCGAGATAACCGGTGCGCAGACGCATCTCGATACGGCTCGGCTGGCATTCGACCGCCAGCATCGAGGCCCCCGCCATGGTCGCAGCCAGCGGCTGCGCGCCGCCCATGCCGCCCAGACCGGCGGTCAGAATCCATTTGCCGGCGAGGCTGCCGCCATAGTGGCGACGCCCGATCTCGACAAACGTCTCGTAGGTGCCCTGCACGATGCCCTGGCTGCCGATATAGATCCAGGAACCCGCCGTCATCTGGCCGTACATCATCAGGCCCTTGCGATCGAGCTCGTTGAAATGATCGAGCGTCGCCCAGTGCGGCACGATGTTGGAGTTGGCAATCAGGACGCGCGGCGCGTCGGCATGGGTGCGGAACACGCCGACCGGCTTGCCGGACTGGACCAGCAGCGTCTGGTCGTCCTCGAGCTCGCGCAGCGAAGCAACGATCCGGTCGAAGCTCTCCCAGTCACGTGCGGCGCGGCCGATGCCGCCATAGACGACGAGCTCGCTCGGACGTTCTGCAACATCGGGATCGAGATTATTCATGAGCATGCGCAAGGGCGCTTCCGTCAACCAGCTCTTGGCGCTGATTTCGCTGCCGCGTGGCGCTCGGATGGTGCGGTCATTGTCCAGTCGGCGGTTCATGCGGAGCACCTCGTCAGGCAAGTGTCGGAAACGGGTCAGTTGAAAGTACGGCGAGCGCCGCGGCCGGCAGCGCATCGGCTTCGACCAGCGCGGCAGCCTTGGCGAGATCGCCGGCCATGTAGCGATCGGCGCCAAGCGGCGACACCTGCTCGCGCAGCGCGGCGATGACGGCGGCGAGCGGCGCGCTGGTTGCATGCGGCGCGCGCAGCGTGATGCCCTGGGCGGCGACCAGCAGCTCGATGCCCAGGATGGTGGCGAGATTTTCCGCCATGTCAGACAGGCGCCGTGCAGCATGCGCGGCCATCGAGACATGATCTTCCTGGTTGGCACTGGTCGGCGTTGAATCGATCGAACAGGCGGCCGCGCGCTGCTTGTTCTCGGCATAGAGCGCGGCCGCCGTCACCTCGGCGATCATGAAGCCAGAATTGATACCGGGATCGGGAGTGAGGAACGGCGGCAGGCCGAAATTGAGCGCGGGATCGACCAGCGTCGCAATGCGCCGCTCGCTGATCGCGCCGATCTCCGACAGCGCCAGCGCGATGGTATCCGCGGCAAAGGCCACCGGTTCGGCGTGGAAATTGCCGCCGGAGACGATCTCGCCGGTCTCGACCAGGACGAGCGGATTGTCGGTGACGGCATTGGCCTCGACGATCAGCGTCCGTGCCGCCTGCACGATCAGGTCGAGCGCCGCGCCAGCGACCTGCGGTTGGCAGCGCAGGCAATAGGGATCCTGCACGCGCTCGTCGCCTTCGAGATGCGACAGGCGGATGTCGCTGCCCTCGAGCAGCGCCATCAGGGTTGCCGCAGCCGCGATCTGGCCGGAATGGCCGCGCAACGCCTGGATTTCGGGGCGGAACGGCGCCGTCGAGGCCATCGCCGCATCGACCGACAGCGCGCCGGTGACGAGCGCGGCGCGCGCCAGGCGAAATGCGCGCAGCACGCCGGAGACGGCGTAGGCGGTGGAAAATTGCGTGCCGTTGATCAGCGCGAGCCCTTCCTTTGGCCCGAGCGTCAGTGGCGGCAGGCCGGCTGCAGCGAGCGCGTCGCTACCCGACACGATCTTGCCGCCGACGAAGGCCTGCCCTTCGCCGATCATCACGGCGGTCATATGCGCGAGCGGCGCGAGATCGCCGGAAGCGCCAACCGAACCTTGCTGCGGCACCAGCGGTGAGACGTGCCGGGCTAGCATGGCCTGCAACTGCTCGATCACCTCGCGGCGCACGCCAGAGGCGCCGCGCCCGAGCGAGATGATCTTCAGCGCCATCATCAGGCGGACGATCGGTTCGGGGGTCGCCGGGCCGACGCCGCAGCAATGCGAGACGATGAGATTGCGCTGGAGCAGCGCGGTCTGGTCGGGCGGAATGCGCTTCGAGGCAAGTTTCCCGAAGCCGGTGTTGATCCCGTACACGGGAGCATCGGCTCGCGCGGCCCCTGCAACGATCTCCGCGGCCGCGTCGACGCGCGGCCAGAAGACGGGATCGAGAAGCACTGAATGCCCTTCGAGCACGCGCGCGAGATCGTCGATGCTGACCGTTCCCGGCTTGACGACGATCTGCGCGCGCTGGTCCGTCATTGTCCCCTCCACACCCGGCGGTGGAGCGGATTGAAGCCGATGCGGTAGACCAGCTCGGCCGGGCGCTCGATGTCCCATATCGCGAGGTCGCACCATTTGCCGGCCTCTAACGTGCCGGTATCATTGAGCACGCCGAGCGCACGCGCGCCTTCGCGGGTGACCCCGGCAAGGCACTCGGCCACATTCATCCGGAACAGCGTCGCGCCCATGTTCATGGCGAGCAGGAGCGAGGTCAGCGGCGAGCTGCCCGGATTGCAGTCAGTCGCGAGCGCCATGGCGACGCCGTGCTTGCGGAACGTTTCGACTGGCGGTTTTTGCGTCTCGCGGATGAAGTAGAAGGCGCCGGGCAGTAGCACGGCCACCGTTCCGGCGTTCGCCATCGCCGCTGCACCGGCTTCGTCGGCGTGTTCGAGGTGATCGGCTGATTGCGCTGAGAATTTCGCGGCGAGCGCAGCCCCACCGAGATTCGAGAGCTGGTCGGCATGCAGTTTGACCGGCTGTCCAAGCCGCCTCGCCGCCTCGAACACCCGCGCCGTCTGCTCGCCGGAAAATGCGATCCCCTCCATGAAGGCATCGACGGCATCGGCGAGGCCGGCCCTTGCGACCGCCGGCAACATCTCCCTGCAGACGAGATCGATGTAGCGATCCTTGTCGCCATCGGCTTCGATCGGCAGCGCATGCGCGCCGAGGAAGGATGTGCGGATCGCGACCGGCCGCTGCCGGCCGAGGCTTCGGGCGGCGGCCAGCTGCCGCATCTCGGTCTCGGTGTCCAAGCCGTAGCCTGACTTGATCTCGACCGTGGTGGCACCCTCGGCAATCAGCGCATCCAGCCGCGGCAGCGCGCTTGCTATGAGTTCGGCCTCGCTTGCCTTGCGCGTCGCGGCCACCGTCGAGACGATGCCGCCGCCGGCGCGCGCGATCTCCTCGTAGCTCGCGCCCTTCAGGCGCAGCTCGAATTCCTGGGCGCGGTTACCGCCATAGACCAGATGAGTGTGAGAATCGACGAGACCGGGCGTGATCCAGCGCCCCTCGCAATCGATCCGGTCGGCTGCATCGGCACTCGCCGGAAAATCGGTCTGCGCACCCGCATAGACGATACGGCCGCCGCGCGCGGCGATCACGCCGTGCTCGATCTCGCCGAGATCGGGACCGTCGGCCCGCATCGTGGCGAGCCGGGCGTTATGCCAGATCCGGTCGAAGCGCTCTGCCATGCAACTGTCCCTTCGCGGATGCCCCTGCGCCCTGGGATGCTTGACTTATATGTCTAGACATATAATCGTGTCGCGGTTCTGTCCAGCCGGCATGGAAACATGACACGACTGCATTTCGCCTCCGCGCTCCTGCCCTCGGGCTGGGCCAATGACGTGCAGGTGGTGATCACCGGCGGCGCGATCGCCGAGGTGACGCCGGGCGTGGCGCCGACCTCCGGCGACGAACGCCACGGCCTTGCGCTTCCGGGACTTGCGAGCCTGCACAGCCACGCCTTCCAGCGCGGCATGGCGGGTCTCGCGGAGCTGCGCGGCGATAGTGCCGACACCTTCTGGACCTGGCGCGAGACGATGTACCGCTTCGCGCTGGCGATGACGCCTGACGACGTCGCAGCGGTCGCGACATTGCTTTATGTCGAGATGCTGGAGCAGGGTTTTACCCGCGTCGGCGAATTCCATTATCTGCATCATGATCGAGACGGCTCGCCCTACGCCGATCTCGCCGAAATGGCCGCACGCATCGCGCAGGCCGCCGAAGCCTCGGGTATTGCGCTCACGCTGCTGCCGAGTTTTTATGCGCATGGCTCGTTTGGGGGCGCAGCACCGCGTGCCGGACAGCGCCGCTTCATCTGTAGCGTAGACCAATTTTCCGCGCTGATGGCGGCCTCGCGCAAGGCGATCGCAACATTGCCGGATGCCAACATTGGCATCGCGCCGCACAGCTTGCGCGCGGTGGCGCCGGACGAACTTGGAGCGATCATTCCGCTCGCGGACGGCGGCCCGATCCACATTCATGCCGCCGAGCAGGTGAAGGAAATCGAGGATTGCCTGGCGTGGTCTGGACAGCGTCCAGTGCAATGGCTGCTGGAGCACGCGCCGGTCGACCGACGCTGGTGCCTCATTCACGCCACCCACACCACGGACGAGGAAGTCCGCGGCTTCGCCAAGACCGGTGCGATCGCCGGCCTCTGCCCCGTCACCGAGGCAAGCCTGGGCGACGGCATTTTTCCGGCTCGCGAATTCGTCGGTGCCGGCGGTGCCTTTGGCGTCGGCACGGATTCCAATGTGCTGGTCGGCGTCGCCGACGAGCTGCGCCAGCTCGAATATGGCCAACGGCTCAAGCATCGTGAACGCAACGTGCTCTCTGCCGGCGCAGGCCGCTCGACGGGGCGCGCCCTGTTCGATCATGCGCTTGCAGGCGGTTCGCGGGCACTGGCACAGACGTCAGTCGGTCTCACGTCAGGGGCGCGCGCCGACATCGTCACGCTCGACATCACGCATCCCTCGCTGGCGGGGCGCGCGCACGACGCCGTCATCGACGGCTGGATCTTTGCCGCGGGCAGCGGCGGGATCGATTGCGTCTGGGCCGGCGGCGACAAGGTCGTCGAAGGCGGCCGGCACAGACTGCGCCAAGCCGCGCGCGAACGCTTCAACGCATCGGTACGGAGGCTCGTTGCATGAGTCTCGCCACAGATGCCGGCGACAAGCCGACGCTCTACAAACGGATTCGCGCCGATATCGAGAAGCGCATTCTGACCGGCGAGTGGCCCCCCGGGCATCGCATCCCGTTCGAGCACGAACTGGTCGCGCGTTACGGCTGCTCGCGCATGACCGTGAACAAGGCGCTGTCGGAGCTCGCGCAAGCCGACCTGATCGAGCGGCGGCGACGTGCCGGCTCCTTCGTGCGCCGGCCGCAACATCAGTCTGCCGTGCTCAAGATCGCCGACATGCGCGCCGAGATCACCGCGCTCGGGCGTGCTTACGGCTACGAGCTGATCGGCCGCAAGCTCCGCGCCGCGACCGCGGCCGACCGTGACCGCCTCGGTGTCAAGAAGGCCGGCAAGGTGGTCGCGATCACCTGCCGCCACAGCGCCGACGACGTGCCTTTCGCCGTCGAGGACAGGCTGATCGATCTCGCGTCGGTGCCGGATGCGGCGACCGCGGATTTTTCGCGTGAACCGCCCGGCTCGTGGCTGCTTCACCATGTGCCATGGACAGAGGCCGAGCATACGATCAGCGCTATCGTTGCGGACGATCGCACGGCCGAAGCGCTCGACATCGCCGTCGGCGCGCCCTGCCTCGTGATCGACCGCTATACCTGGCGCAGCGCGCGCACGATCACCGCGGTGCGGCTGCTCTATCCCGGTGACTCTCACCGCCTTGTCGCCCGATTCAAGGGAGGCTGAGAGGACGATGTCGGCACAAATCGTGCAACGTTTCGGGCAGCGGTCCACGAGGACCGACCAAGATCAACAGGACGTCAATCCATCGATCGGCAAGAGGACGACAATCATGCGTAGTTCGAAAGTATTTGCGGCAGTCATTGCGCTTACGGTCTCCACCCCCGTGCTCGCCGACGACGTCAAGGTCGGCGTCGGCATCTCCGGATGGACCGGCTTCGCGCCGCTGACGCTGGCGAAGGAGGCCGGCATCTTCAAGAAGAACGGCCTCGACGTCACCATCAAGAAGATTCCGCAGAAGGATCGCCATCTGGCAATCGCGTCTGGCGACGTCCAGTGCGCGGCAACGACCGTGGAGACCTGGATCTCCTGGAACGCCAACGGCGTCGCGACCAAGCAGATCTTCCAGCTCGACAAGAGCTACGGCGCCGACGGCATGGCCGTGCGCAACGATCTCGCCGCGATCAAGGATCTGAAGGGCAAGACGGTTGCGGCTTCCGCGCCCGGCACCTCGCCCTATTTCGCGCTGGCCTGGATGCTCAAGAAGAACGGCCTGTCGGTGAAGGACGTCACCGTCGTGAACCTCGAGCCGGCCGCGGCGGCGCAGGCCTTCGTCTCCGGCCAGAACGATGCCGCGATGACCTATGAGCCGTATCTGTCGACGGTTCGTGCCGCACCCGACAAGGGCAAGATCATCGCGACCACGCTCGACTATCCGATGGTCATGGACACGTTCGGCTGCACGCCGAAATTCCTCACCGAGAACCCGAAGGCCGCCAAGGCGCTCGCCGACAGCTATTTCGAGGCGCTCGACATGATCGCCAAGGACCAGGCCAAAGCCTACGAGATCATGGGCGCCGACGTGAAGCAGAGCGGCGAGGCGTTCGGCAACTCGGCGAAGTATCTGCGTTGGCAGGACAAGGCCGCCAACCAGAAATTCTTCGCCGGCGATTTCCTGACCTTCAACAAGGAGGCCGCCGACCTCCTGCTGGAGATCGGCATCATCAAGGCCGCGCCGAAGGTCGAGGATCTCTTCGACGCCAGCTACATCAAGTAAATCTCCCAGGAGCCGCCGGCCCCGTCTCGCGGCGGGGCCGGCAAACTTGTTCACCGCCCGGATAGACAGTTTGATGCGTCCCCTCGATCCCGTGACGTCAAGGCAGCGCGTGGCTTACGGCCTTGCGTTCTTCGTGGTGTTCGTTGCCCTCTGGTCCTGGGCGACCTTCGGCGGCCACGTGTCGAAAGTGTTCCTCGCCAACCCGCTGACCATGGTGCAGGAAGGCGTCGATCTGATCATCAAACAGGGCTTCCTGTTCGACGTCGGCATGACGATCTGGCGCGTCGTCGGCGGCTTCGTGCTGGCCGCACTCATCGCCGTGCCGTTCGGCGTGCTGATGGGCGCCTACAAGCCGGTCGAGGCGTTCCTCGAACCGTTCGTCTCCTTTGCGCGCTATCTGCCGGCCTCCGCCTTCATTCCCCTCCTGATCCTGTGGGCCGGCATCGGCGAACTGCAGAAGCTGCTCGTCATCTTCATCGGCTCGGTGTTCCAGATCATCCTGATGATCGCGGTCACCGTCGGCACGACGCGGCGCGACCTGGTCGAGGCGGCCTATACGCTCGGGGCCAGCGACCGCGGCATCATCCGCCGCGTGCTGTTGCCCTCTTCCGCGCCGGAGATCGCGGAAATCCTGCGGCTGGTGCTGGGCTGGGCCTGGACCTATGTCATCGTCGCCGAACTGATCGGCTCCTCCTCCGGCATCGGCCACATGATCACGGACAGCCAGGCGCTGCTCAACACCGGCCAGATCATCTTCGGCATCATCGTGATCGGGCTGATCGGCCTGGTCTCGGACTTCCTGTTCAAGGCGTTCAACGCGTGGCTGTTTCCCTGGAGGCTCGCATGACGATCCTCAAGATCGAACAGGTCTCGCGAACCTTTCCAGCGCGCCACGGCAACGCCCCGACCAAGGCGCTGGAGCCAACCGATCTCGTGATCGGCAACAACGACTTCGTCACCATTCTCGGCCCTTCCGGCTGCGGCAAGTCCACGCTGCTTCGCATCGTCGCCGGCCTCGATCGCCCGACCGGCGGACGCGTGGTGCTCGATGGACGCGAGGTGACCGGCCCCGGCGCCGACCGCGGCATGGTGTTCCAGTCCTACACGCTGTTTCCCTGGCTGACCGTGCGCGAGAACATCGCCTTCGGCCTGCGCGAGCGCGGCGCGCCCGAGGTGGAGCGCAACAAGATCGCCGATGCCTTCATCCGCCAGGTCGGCCTGTCCGGCTTCGAGAACCATTGGCCAAAGCAGCTCTCCGGCGGCATGCAGCAGCGCACCGCGATCGCACGCGCGCTCGCCAATGACCCCAAGATCCTGCTGCTCGACGAGCCGTTCGGCGCGCTCGACAACCAGACCCGCGCCCTGATGCAGGAGATGCTGCTCGGGATCTGGGAGCGCGACCAGAAGACCGTGCTGTTCGTGACCCACGACATCGAGGAAGCGATCTTCCTCGGCAGCCGCGTCATCGTCATGAGCGCGCGTCCCGGCCGCATCAAGGCCGAGATCAACGTGGACCTGCCGCATCCGCGGTCCTACAGGATCAAGACCACGCCCGAATTCGTCCAGTTGAAGGAACGGCTGGTCGAGGAGATCCGCACCGAGGCGTTGAAGGTTGCCGAGCATGCCTGACACTTTTTCACGCGCAAACGGGATGCGCGTTCTCGCCGATCTCAATGCGCTCCGTGCCATCGGCGCCTACAAGACCGGCGTACACAAGCCGACCTTCTCCGAGCCGCACAAGCTTTCGCTGGATTGGCTGGTGCAGAATCTGCCCGACGCGGGCCTCACCGCCGCGATCGACGGCATCGGCAACGTCTTCGGCACCAGCGTAAAGCCGGGACCCAAGCTGCTCGCGGGATCGCATCTCGAAAGCCAGAACTACGCCGGCTGGCTCGACGGTCCGCTCGGTGTCGTCTACGCGCTCGAAGCGGCCCGCGTGCTCAACGGCGATCCCTCGCTCAAAGGCGCGATCGAAATTGCCGCCTGGTGCGACGAGGAAGGACACTTTGGGCACTTCCTCGGGTCGCGCTCCTATGTCGGGCAAGTGACCGAGGCCGACATCGATGCCGCATGCGACCGTACCAGCGGCCGCACCATGCGGGACGCACTCGCCGACATGGGGCTCGCAGGACGACCGCGCATCACCGCGGAGCCGGGCCGGCATGTCGGATATCTGGAAGCGCATATCGAGCAGGGCGACACGCTCGAAAGCGGCCGCCTCGCGATCGGCGTCGTCACCTCCATCGTCGGCATCTGGCAGTACCAGATCAATTTCGTCGGTGAGCAGAATCACGCCGGCACCACCCGCATGGCTGCACGGAGGGATGCCGGGCTGGCGCTGGCAAAGTTCTGCGTCGCAATCGACCAGTGTTTCCCCGATAGCTGCGGCCCGCGCACGGTCTGGACCACCGGCCGCATCACGCTCGATCCGGGCGCGCCGAGCATCATTCCGGGTGGTGCCGAGATGCTGTTGCAGATCCGTGACGATGATCCATCGGTCATCGCGCGGCTGGAGGAGTTGCTGCGCACGATGGCGAACGAGGTCAGCGCGAACGGTCCCTGCACCGTCACCGTGGACAAACTGCGCACCGGCGCGCCGGCCATGATGAACGCGGGCATCCAGGACGCGATCGAAGCCGCGAGCAAGGCGCTGGCCGGCGGACGGTCGATCCGCATGCCCAGCGGCGCCGGCCACGACGCGCAGATGCTGGCGACAATCATGCCCGCGGGCATGCTGTTCGTGCCGTCGATCGGCGGCATCAGCCATCACTGGACCGAGAACACCGCTGACGCCGATATCGTCACCGGCGCGGAAGTGTTCGTCGACGCTTGCCGGCGGATACTTGGAGGCTAGGCTCGTGTCCCGGACGCGCTGCAACGCGCATAGCGTGTCGAAGACGCGCGTAAACGCGCTTATGGCGTTGCTGCGCAGAGCCGGAACCCAGGGGCGACACGGTACAATGCGGAGACATGGGCCCCGGCTCTGCAGCGCACCGTCGAAGGGACGCTGCGCTGC
>NZ_JBVVPA010000026.1:0-70356 GCF_055807555.1 Bradyrhizobium sp. Ken64
GCCCTTCTTTTCGGCACCGGCTCAGCCGCTCACATCGAGAGGCTCCAGGCTTTGGCCGCGGAGAAAGGAATGCGGCTGGAGAGCGACGGGTTGCACAAGGGGCGTACCCTGATCGCCGGCGACGAGGCCCAGATCTATAGCGCTCTCGGCCTGCCGTTCATCGATCCTGAACTCCGTGAGGGCCGCGGCGAGGTCGAACTGGCCTTGAAGGGCATGTTGCCGAAGCTCGTCACTGACAAGGACCTGCGCGGAATCCTTCACTGCCACACCGATGCCTCGGACGGCACGGAGAGCTTGGAGACGATGGCCAAGGCGACGCGCCAGCGCGGCTTCGAGTATTTCGGGGTCGCCGACCACTCCAAGTCCGCGCACTACGCAGGCGGTCTCTCGGAGGAAGAGATCGCGCAGCAGCACCGGGACGCCGACCGGTTGAACAAGCGCTTCGGCAAGGATTTCCGGATACTCAAAGGCATCGAGTCCGACATTCTGGCCGACGGCTCGCTGGACTATGCCGACGACGTGCTGCAGCGCTTCGACTTCGTGGTCGCGAGCATCCACGGCCGCTTCAAGCTGGACCGCAAGGCCCAGACGCAGCGCCTGCTTCGTGCGATCTCCGATCCCCACACCACCATCATCGGTCACATGACCGGACGGCAGCTGCAGCGGCGGCCAGGCTACGAGATCGACATCGAGAAGGTGCTTCGGGCATGCGCCAGGCATGACGTCGTCGTCGAGGTCAACGCCCACCCCTGGCGCCTCGACCTGGATTGGCGCTGGCACCAGGCCGCCCTCGAGTTCGGCTGCATGCTGAGCATCAATCCGGACGCGCACTCCGTCCCCGAGCTCGACCACATGCACTGGGGTGTCGAGATGGCCCGGAAGGGCGGCGTCCCTGCCGACCGCGTCCTGAACGCGATGGCTCTTCCGGAGATCACGCGCTACCTCCGCCAGAAGCGGCGCTCGTTCGCCCGGGCCGCCTGATGCAGCAGGCGCACGCGGTCTCTCTGGACGGCACCGTGGTCGCGGTCGCCGCCGATCGCGGTCACCACTTCAGCAAACCGCCGCAGGACGAGATCGTGCTGGTGGAAGGCCATGGTGTCGAAGGCGACGCCCACGCCGGCCCGTTCGTCCGGCACCGCTATCTCGCCCGCCGGCAGCCGCGCCTACCCAATCTCCGGCAGGTGCACCTCATCCCGGCCGAGCTCTTTGCATCACTCTCGGATGCCGGCTTCCAGGTCGCAGCGGGGGACCTGGGCGAGAATATCACCACTGCCGGACTGGACCTGGAGCGGATGCCGCTCGGGACCCTGATCGAGCTCGGACCCGCTGCGATCATCGAACTGACCGGCCTCCGGACGCATGACCGCTTCCAGGCCGGCTTGAAACGGCAGGTGCTCTCGTCCGCGGAAACGGCCCTCCATTCAAATGCGGGGTGCTGCGCGTGGTCAGGGTCGGCGGAGCGGTCGCGCCTGGCCATAGCGCGCGGGTTCGGCTCCCATCCTCGCCATTCGGCGCCTTGCCGGCTCTGCAGTAGGACACTTCAGGAGGCCTTCGCCCTCGCTCGTTCGCGCGCCTCGCGCAGCCGTTCGCGGCGTTCGCGCCGCCGCTTGGCTCGGTCAGGGGGCTGCCGCAGCGGAGGACCCTGCACCGCAGCGACTATCCCAGCCCGAGCCTCCTCGACCAAAGGCGCCTGGATCGGCTCGGTCGCAGTGGGGCGGGCTTCCATGAACTCGAGCACCGCCCGTCCCTTGGCAGTGATCTGCCATCCGCTGCTGATGCGTTCGACCAGCCCATGGGAAAAGATGTCGAGATCGGGCACCCGTGCGGCGAGGCGCTTGGTCCGGTCCGCCCAATCGCGGCCACTGGTCGCCAGGATGGCCATGTCGCGTTTGACGTCCTCCATGACGGCGAAGCCATCCGGATAGCTCACCAGGATCTTGAGGACCGTCACCTGGAAGTTCACGCGCCCTCCGGATCGATCAGCGCCACATAATGGGTGCGCGAGATAGAGCGTCGCGGCCGACTTGCCTGAGGCCATCGACCGAAACCTCGCCACTGGTGGCGGCCTCCACGGTTACCGCGCACGAGGACGGGCCATTGCGACCTTCGCAAAGTAGCCGTCCGACCAGGGTCGCTGCGCGGATTCACAGCGTGATCTCACTGCCGTCCTTCAGGCGTGTTGGCCGGACTGGCGCATCCTCTGATACGCCATGACCGCAGACACGCGGTTTGTCGCGCCGCACTTCTGCATGATGCTGCTCATGTAGTGCTTGACGGTCTTTTCGCTGATCTTGAGCTTCTCGGCGACCATCCTGTTGGTGGCGCCGCTCTCGACCTCTGCGATGATCTGGAGTTCGCGATGGCTGAGGCCGACGTCGAGCGACGTCGCCTCCTTCTGCTGAACCGCCGAAAGCAGCCGCGCCGCGAACTCCGGCGAGACGAACGAGGACTCGTTCTTGAAGACCGCCCAGATCGCCGCCTTCAATTCGCTCGCGCTGACCCCCTTTAGGATGTAGCCGTGAGCGCCCGCGTTCAGAGCGCCGATGCCGGTCTGCGGATCGTCGCAGGCGGTGAGTATGACGCAATGTGTTCCGGGAAATTCGACGCACAGCTGCTTGAGAGTCTCCAGACTGTCGCCGGGAATCCCGAGATCGAGAATGAGGATGCTCGGGCGATGCGTTTTTACGATGTCCAGCGCGTCTTCCGTAGAGGCGCCTTCGGCTACGACCTTGAAGCGAGCCTCCGCCCGAAAAACGGCGGCCAGTCCTTGGCGATAAATCGGATGATCGTCAACGATTGCAATGGTGGCCTGCTCACTGGAGTTTTCCATATGCGTACTCTCACAAAATAAAAGAACTGCGGAAAAGTGGCATTCCAGAATACTGCGAGCATAGGCATCGTAAGGATAAACTTTCAATCACTTTCGATGCGTTGGCTATCTTTCGCGTGTTCGCCGTCAGTTCCGCGGACGGAACTTCGGACATGCAGTTCGCACGAGATCTCTGTGCCTTGGCCCAGGTTGGATATCACGCAGAACGTCCCGCCGAGTGCTCTCACTCTGGAAGCCATTCCCATCATTCCAAGGCCTGATGGCGGCTTGGCGGCCGTGCGAGAAAAACCGCAACCGTGATCGCGTACCGTGAGCCGCAGCGTCCCGTCGCAGTAGTTAACGATTACAGTCTGGCGATCGCTCCCCGAATGCTTGAAGGCGTTATTCAACGCCTCCTGCGTCACGCGAACGACGCAGCGTACCGCGTCGCGAGGCAGTCTTTCAGGCACCGCGGTCATCTCGAAGTCAACGATGGAGGCCGCGCGACCTTCATGCGCTCGTATGATTTTCCGGAGCATCTGACCGAGGTCGCCGCCATCGCCGAGATCGGGAAGAAGCAGATCGGCGGCGATCGCGCGCAGCTCCTTGAGCGCGTCCTGGAGGGCGCTCCGGAATTCCATCAGGAGCGCTCGCGCTTTGGGTGTCCCGCGGTCCAGCTCCTGCTCCAGACCTTCGATCCGCAACAGCGCGAAGGATATCAGCTGCGCGGGGCCGTCGTGGAGCTCGGCTCCGAGCCGGGTATGGACAAGATCGTCGATGCGGGCGGCCGTGCGAAGAGCATCTTCAGTTTCGGATTTCAGAATGTCGTTCTTGCGATGCAGCAATACTTTCTCACGGAATCTCTGCTTGATGGCCGAGCGCTGCCTTGTGATCGTCGTGCTTCCCCGGTGGACGACGACGAACAGAACCAAAAGAGTGAGGAGTCCAACGGACCCGACCACCAGCCAGGCGCCGCGGATGGCGCTTGCCTGGTCGCGGAGAAGCGCGCGGGCATCTTCGTAGATTTCGGCGACCGCAACGATCCTTTCCGTCTCGTTCTTGTAGAGAGGCAGGAAGATCTCGTAGAGCGGCATCGACAGAGAGCGTTCGAATTCGCTGTCATCGTCGGCGAGGTCGGCCATCCCCGCACGAATTTCTCCTTGCAGCGAATGCGTGAGGTCCGTCGCCGTAAATCTCCTTCCGATAAGCGCCTTTTGCGTGCTGTACACGATGGTACCGTCGCGCGCCCAGATCTTGACGGAGGCGACATGCCGTCTGGATTTCAGCAACTCGGCGACGCTATCGAGGCCGCGAAGGTCTTCCGCACTAATTGTGCCTCCGCCGTCCATCGACTGAACGTAGGGCTCCACGAAATTCGTCATGTACAGAGCGGCGGCGCCACTCGTTCCGCGCAGAACACCATCTGCGATACGAGCGCCGACCCATCCTCCGACTGTCGCCACAGAAAGCGACAGCACCAGCGAAGACAACAGCGCGAACTGCTCGAAGAGCGACCGCCGACTCCACCAGCGACGCGACCGAGCGCCGGCGGCTCTGACGAATGCGCCGAACTTACCGCTGGTCTCCGGCTTGCCTTCGCTGCCTCTCAAAGAACCGTCGGCGTGACGAATTTGCCGATCAGATTCATTGGCGGCGGAGACCTCCCCTACGGCTGGCTCCATGACGATCTCGAGCGATGTCATCGATGAACAGATGCTTAAATCGGTTCTATCATATGCTCCGATCGACGTGGCTTTCAACCTCGCGGCGAAACATGGTGAAGATCGGCCGCCGCGCATGGCTCGTCTGAACTGGCGCGTCAGGGTCAACGTAAGCGCCGAAACTGATTGGCTTTGCCGCGAATGCGCCCTTGCCGTCGAAAGTCCGATCGGAGCTCGGACTAAAGTCCGACGAAAGAGACTTTCGTCGCGTGCGGTGCATTCGACTATCGACGGAAGTTTTCGCTCGACCTTCTACCCTACCGCGCGCAGGGAGAACCCGACATGCTTCTGCAACGTGGGAGAGCCGACCGTTCGGTCTCCGTCAATCCTGGCAGGAGCGCATCATGTCGAACTATCTCAAGCCCTTCGTGATCGACCAGAGCGACATCGACTTCATCCTCAGCCAGGTCAACTTCCGACCGTTGTTCGATGCGGCGGGCAACGCCATCATCCTGTGGGACGGCACGGGTGCGGTCTACGACGCCCACGGCAATCTCATCGGCACGGGCGGGTCGGCAGCCGGAGATGCTGCGTCGACTGCCGCCATCGCGCAGTGGGGGCAGTCCTACTATTCCGAATTCGACTTCGCGGGCCTGCGGGATCCCAGCGGCCTCAACAACAACCTGTCGCTCATCAACGCCGCCTTCGGCGCGGTCGACCAGATCTTCACGCGTTCGGCGGCCGCCGACTACGCCGGCTACTCGTCCGTGATGCAGGCGGTCGCCGACCGGGCCTACGCCGCCGCCAAGACTTACTACTCCTCCTACAGCGCCGCGACCGGTGGCTTCAACCCGGCGCTCAACGGTGATTACGCCATCACGGCGGATCCGGCCGGCGCCCAGACTGCGGCCGACGGAACCAAGATCGATCTGCCGAACGTGGTCGATTACACCCCGCGCATGATCAGCCTGACGACCACCACCGGCGGGGTCACCTTCGATACCTGGGCGAACCATCAGAGCGATCCCGGAGCCATTTCCCACCAGATGAACGAGATCTACTACGATCCTACAACAGGGACGGCGAAGGTGCTCGACTGGGGCGTCCTGAAGACGGCAGCGGAGGCAGCGGCGGTCGGGCCGGATGCGATCGGTCTGGGTCAGGTCGACACCCAGGCCCGGCTCGCAGCCTCGGCCGGCCAGGACGACCACTTCATCGGCGGCCTCAATCCGGGCGTGTCGCCCTCAAACGGCTTCTTCGTGCTGTTCGGCCAGTTCTTCGACCACGGTCTCGACTTCATTGGCAAGGCGTCCGGCCAGACCATCAAGATCGCGCTCGCCAGCGACGACCCGCTCTATGGCATGCTTGGGCCGGACGGGCAGCCGGTGCACGAAATCACCATCAACCGCGCCACGGTCCAGACCGTGGACGCCAACGGGCCGGAATACGTCAACCACACTTCTCCGTTCATCGACCAGAGCCAGACCTACGGTTCGCACGAGCAGCTCACCACCCTGCTGCGGGAATGGGTCAAGGACCCGGTCACCGGGCAATACCAGGCCGGCATGAACCTGTTCGACGGCCAGACCCTCGACACAGCATGGACGAGGCCGGACGGCACCTCGACTCACCAGACGCTGCCGACATTGGACGAACTGCGCGCCCACGTCGAAGCCACCGGCCGCGACGCGCTGACCTGGGAAGACGTCAACGACCTGCGCAACCGCGACGCCTCGGGCCATGTGATCGCCGGCACCAGCGGTTCGGCGTTGCTGCTCGACATGAACCCGCGCTTCGACGCCGGCCACATGGGCGGCTTCTACGACATCAATAACAACGGATCTCAGGACGCTGGCGAGGCGGCCTATGGAACCGCCGCGCAGTCCGCCAAGGTCGCGGCCGCGATCTCGACGATCGACGCCTACGCCAAGTCGGCGTTCGGCCCCGGCTCGAGCTTCGGCATCGACCCGACCACGCACAAGCTGACCTTGACGATGGAAACCCTTCCCCCGGGAGCTCCTCCTACACACACGCTGGACGGTGCGAGCTCGCTGTTTCCGTTCGTCGATTTCGCCAACTTCAGCATCACGGTCCCGGCGGGGGCGCTGCATGACGCTGTCGGCGAAATCTTGATGGCTTCGGTCGGAGACCACTACGTGGCGGGCGACGGTCGCGTGAACGAGAACTTCGGCTTGACCTCGATCCACCATGTGTTCCACGAGGAGCACAACTACCAGATCGAGAACATCATCGACGCGCTGCATACTCAGGACATTGTTTCCGGCGACGCCACCCACGCCGCGCTGCACGGATACCAGGTCGACACCGGCGTCATGAACGCGACAGGAGACTACGTCTACTCCGACGGCAGCATCGCCTGGGACCAGGACAAGATGTTCAACGCCGCCAAGCTGGTGGTGGAGATGGAGTACCAGCACGCTGCGGTCGACCAGTACGCCCGCAACGTCTCCCCGAACATTCAGGAGTTCGGCGCTTATTCGACCGAGGTCGACTCGGCGATCTCGCTCGAATACTCGCAGGCGGCCTTCCGGTTCGGCCACTCCACGCTCCGGGAAACCATCGACACCATCGATCCGTCCGGCGGCCTCACCGGAAAGATCATGGGCTACGCCCTGAAGGCGGCGTTCCTGGCTCCGGACAAGTTCGCCGACGTCGGTCCCTCCGCCATCATCCTCGGCATGTCGCACCAGCAGATGAACGAGGTCGACGAGTTCGTCACCCCGGCGCTCAACCAAGGCCTGCTCGACCAGCCGCTGGATCTCGCCGCGATCAACATCGCCCGCGGCCGCGACCTCGGCATCCCGACCCTCAACGAGGTCCGCCACACGCTCGGGTATTCCGAATACACCAGCTGGAACGACTTCGGGCAGAACATGCAGCACCCGAGTTCGCTCGCCAACTTCATCGCCGCCTACGCGTTCGATGGCGACCTCCACAAGGCCCAGACGCTGGTGGGCATCGTCGACGGCAGCGTCGCGGCGGGCACCGACGGCATCTCGCTCGACCAAGCCTACGGCTTCATGAACGGCGACGAAACCGTGGGCGGCGCCGGCACGCTGGCCTTCAACCAGATCGACACCTGGCTCGGCGGCCTCGCCGAAGTGCATCAGCCCGGCGGCCTGCTTGGCGAAACGTTCGATCGCATCTTCGTCGACCAGATCGAAAAGCTGATGGATGGCGACCGCTTCTACTACCTGTACCGCCTGTTCGGCACCAATTTCGGCGACGAGATCGTCAACGGTCAGCTGAAGGACATGGTCGAGCGCAACACCGGCCTGACGCATCTCAACGGCAACATCTTCGGCTACGCCGACCAGTACGTCGACCTCGGCGCCCACAAGGAGGTGCTGGCGGCCGGCCAGACCGAATACCTGACGACCGGCAACGAGCACAAATACGGCGACTTCGCGCAGGACATCATCAAGGACGGCCAGCCGGTCCATGTTTCCGTCGACGACGGAAGCATCGGCGTCTATTCCAACGGCGGCCACGGCAACTTGAACGACGGCCATGTCGTCACCATCGGCGGCGTGCAGTACGTCCAGGACACCCGGCTGGCGGACACCGATCCGAACAGCGCCTACAACCAGAACGGCGGCGTCAACCTCGACGGCACGCCGAACTCCGGCGCCGAATCCAACGAGATCATCGCCGGCACCAAGGGCAACGACCTGATCTACGCCCAGGGCGGCGACGACACGGTCTACGGCGACGCCGGAAACGACAAGATCTACGGCGGCTACGGCATCGACCGCCTCTACGGCGGCGACGGCTCCGATACGATCTACGGCGGCGACAACCCCGACCTGATCGACGGCGGCGCCGGCGACGACTTCCTGTACGGCGAATCGAGCGGCTCGGACATCAACGGCCAGGACCAGGTCATCGGCGGTGCCGGCAACGACTACATCAACGGCGGCATCGGCATCGACAAGCTGTTCGGCGGCGGCGGCGACGACGTCATGTACGGCGAGCAGGACACCGACCCGTTCTTCGACGGCAACGACGGCAACGACTACCTCGACGGCGGCTCCGGCACGGACATGCTGTACGGCAACAACGGCGATGACATGCTGCTCGACGGCACCGACGTCGACATCTCCTTCGGCCAGGCCGGCGACGACTGGTTCAAGGTCGGCGACGTCGCGCAGGCGCTCAGCACCGGACCGGACGAGATCCTGGGCGGCGACGGCGTCACCGACGAGGGCAACAAGCCCGGCACGATCGGTTTCGACATCATGGACTTCAGTCTGCAGCACGCCCGCCCGGTCGGAGTTACCTACGACCTCGACATGCAAGCCAACCCATTGGCGGCCGTCAACAACGCGCAGTCGATCCCCGCCGCGTTCGAAATCGAGGGCCTCGTGGGCAGCAGCTCGAACGACACGCTGGGCGGCGATTCGGGCGACAACTGGGTGGTCGGAGGTTCCGGCAACGATCTGCTGACCGGCGACGCCGGCAACGACGTCATCGTCGGCGGCTCGATCCGGCTGGACACCCTGATCGGACAGTACATCCAGGGCCATGACGCTCAGGGCAACGAGATCGCCTCGACCTACGACCACAACAACAACAACGACGGATCCACCGAGGCATTGCGCCTGCAGGATGCCCGCTATCAGGGCGCTTCGCACCGCGTCGCCTACGACGACACCCTGGGCGCCGGTTTGCTCGACAACGCCGCGCTCGGCACGCAGGGCTTCGACAAGCATTTCACCGAGATGCTGCGCACCCAGTTCTTCAAGGACAACGTTCTCGGAGACGGGGGCACCGACGCCAGCACCCTGGCCAAGCCGGACATCGCAGTTTTCACCGGCAACTTGGCCGACTATCGCATCGACCCCATCACGTTCCAGAGCGCCCACGAAGGACAGATCGTCGCCTACAAGGTGACCGACCTCCGGGATCCCAACGGGGTCGACGCCAACGGAGCGCCCATCGTAACCGACGGCACCGATCTGGTCGTGGGCGTGGAACTGCTGCGCTTCGCCGACCAGGACTTCTCGCTGGTCAATACGCCTCCGAGCCTGAAGCTTCACGCCTTCGATGCGGGCGCTGCGGCCGACAACTTCGCCTCCGGCAGCTACGCCGGCGGCTCGAACTGGACCGGCAACTGGAGCGAAACCGGCGACAACTTCAACGGCGCGGTCAACGGCAGCGCCATCGCGGGTCAGATCCGCGTGGGCTCGCAGCAGATGCAGTTCACCGACAACGCCGACGGGGCCAGCGTGCAGCGGGTGGTAAACCTCGCCGGCGTGGTGGAAGCGAAGCTGGGCTTCACCTACAACCAGAACAGCTTCGACAATGGCGACTACGTGCGCGTCCTCTTCACCGCGGACGCCACCGCAACGACGCCGGTCTTCCATGAGGTCGGGACGATCAGCAATGCCGCCGGCTTCGGCAACCACACGTTCTCGGCCGATCTTCTCGCGTCCCTGAACGCGGGCGAGACGGTGACCGCCAACGCGGCCCTCAGGTTCGAGGTGGTCAGCTCGGCCACCAACACGGGCAACAGCGCCAACAACGGCACGATCTCGATCGACAACGTGTCCGTCGACTACGTCAGGCCCGCGGCGGCTGCAAGCACGGACTACGTCGTCACATTCACGGAGAACGGCAATGCCGTCGGCATCGCCAACCATCCAGGAATCGTCGACGACGGCACGCAACTGTGGTCGGCGAAGGTCGTCCTGACCGGCCGGGTCGCGGGCGACGCGCTCAGCGCGAACGACATCGCCGGCGACGGCATCGCGAGCTCCGTCGACAATTCCGTGGCCGGACAAATCACCGTCAGCCTGACGGGCAAGGCCTCGATCGCGGCCTACCAGAACGCGATCCAGGCGATCACGTTCTCCAGCAACTCCAACAACCCCACCAATGCGGACCGCATCGTCCACGTCACGGTCAATGACGGCTTGGCCGACAGCAACGTCGCGACCACGACCATCCATGTGACTCCGGTCAACGATCCGCCGAGCGTGGGCGCCGATCACGTCTACACCAACGTCGGCAACGTCGCGAGTGGCATCGTGGTGCCGGACTGGGCGCTGCTCGCCAACGACAGCGACACGGACGGTCCCAACGCGCTGGCGATCACCGGGCTGGGCTCCTTCAACAGCCTCACGGCGGTCCATGCCGCGGGCGCGGTGACCATCACCGACACCGGAACGAGCGGCACCCCGGCCAGGCCGAACGGCGGCTCGTTCTCCTACACGGTGAACGACGGCCTCGCACCGGCCTCCGCCACGGTCACCGTGACCGCGGTCAACGGCACGACGATCAACGGATCGACGGGCAACGACATCCTGGTCGGAAGCTCGGCCAACGACATCCTCACCGGCGGACGCGGCGACGACGCGGTCTTTGCGGGCGGGGGCGACGATAGCGTCGGCTGGTCGGTGACCAACCCCTTCAAGATCGGCAACATCACCATCATTCCCGAACTGCCGGACGGCCGCGACTTCGTCGACGGCGGCGCCAACGGCGCGGCGGGCGACCGCTTCACCGTGACCGGCAACAACACGGCGGAATCCTTCGCCATCTACTCCAACACCGACGACTGGGACGGTGCCGGTCCGGGCACGGGCAGCAGCGCGGCTCATGCCGGTTTCACGGGCCTGCATGCAGGCACCGAGATCGTCGTCGCCCGCAACGGCACGGTGATCGCCGAACTCGACAACGTCGAGGAGATCACGATCAACACCCTCGACGTGACCGCCAACAACAACAACGGCGGGCTCGACGGCGGCACGGTGGCCGGCGACACCGTCGCCATCGTCGGCAACTTCACCGGCACCAGCCTGAACTACAGCACGATCACGGTGAACGGGGGCGCGGGCGCCGACACCGTCGACATCTCCGGATTGACCTCCGACCACCGCATCGTATTCCACGGAGGAGGAGGGGACGATCAGGTCACCGGCACCTTGCGGCCGCAGGACGTGGTCGACACGCAGACCGGTCAGCCTCCGGGCGACCAAGGCGGCGGCCAGGGCGGCTCCGGCGGGGACGGCCAGGATGGCAACTCCAGCGGCGACGATGAGCATTGTTCGCCGGGCGACCATCAGCACGACGGACAGGGCGGCGCAGACACGCCGCAACCTCCGGCGGTCAACCCGGGCATGGCTGAAGGCCAGATTGGAACTGCAGCCGCCGACGTGATGGTGGGGGCGACCGGCGACGACGTCCTCAGTGGCCTGGAGGGCGACGACGTGATCCTCGGCAACGACGGTGCCGACACGCTGAAGGCCGGATCCGGAGACGATTTGGTGAAGGCCGGCGCAGGGGACGACGTGGTGTTCGGCAACGACGGCAACGACGATCTCTTCGGCGGCGCCGGACGCGACCTGATCACCGGCGACGGCGGCGACGACCGCCTGTTCGGCGACGCGGGCGACGACGCCCTGGAAGGCGGGGCCGGCAACGACACCGTCTACGGCGGGGCCGGCAACGACCGGATCATCGCGACCGTCGGCGACGGCAACGACACCTACTTCGGCGACGCCGAGGAAGATACGCTGGACTACTCGGCGATCTCCGCCAATCTCACGGCCGATCTCGGCAACGGCATCGGACAGCACGGCAGCGTCGCCAGCGCCCAGAGCGGGACCGACCAGATCTTCGGGTTCGAGGACTTCATCGGCGGCTCCGGCAACGACACCATCGTGGCCAGTTCGGTGGCGAACGTCATGGACGGCGGTGGAGGGAACGACACCTACGTGTTCGGCTCCGCGGCGGACGCCAACGGCGACACCATCAAGGGTTTCCAGCCGGGCGACAAGATCGACCTGTCGGCCATCGACGCCAATACGGGGGCGGCCGGGAACCAGTCCTTCGTGCTGTTCGCCGGCAACGTCTTCACCTCGGCGGGACAGGTCATCGTCACGCAGGAGATCAAGGACGGCGCGGAGCACACCTTCGTGTCCGGCAACACCAACGCCGACACCGCGGCCGACTTCAAGATCGATCTGGGAGCCGGCAACCATGCACTGACGACGGCCGACTTCAACGGCGTGCACTAGGCGCAACCGACCATCACCACCCGGGCGAACCGCCGCCCGGGTGGACGACGTCACCGAGGCCAAGGGCAGGGCAGGAAACGATGAGCAAGAACCCGAAGCGAAAGAATTCGACGGAGAATCCGATCGGCAGCTACCGCGGCATCGGTTTTGTCCTGCTCGGAGTGTCCGGAATCATCAACGTGCTGGCGTTGACGGGCTCGTTCTACATGCTGCAGATCTACGACCGGGCGCTGACGAGCCACAGCATCCCGACCTTGGCGGCGCTCTCCGCGCTCGCCATCGGGCTTTATCTGTTCCAGGGCATGTTCGACATCCTGCGTTCGCAGATACTGGTCAGGCTCGGGGCCCGTCTGGACGCCAAGCTGGCGCCCTTGGCGCACTACGTCGTGATCGAGATGGCCCGATACGGCTACTCGACGTCCGAGGCGCTGGAGCGGGGGCGCGACGTCGACGTCGTGCGCGGCTTCCTGGGCAGCCAAGCCCCCATCGCCTTCTTCGACCTGCCGTGGATGCCGCTGTTCCTCGGCTTCGTCTACCTGCTTCATCCGGTGCTCGGGCTTGTCACCCTGGCCGGCGCGGTGGTTCTGATGTCGCTTACGGTGGCAACCGAACTTCTGACGCGGCGGGCCGGCAAGGAGACCCACCAAGCCGCGGTGCAGCGGTCCACGCTGGCGGACTCGCACGCACGCAACGCCGACATCCTGCGCGCGATGGGGTTCGGCGGCCGCGCCGTGGCCCGATTCGAAACCGCCAATGCCCGCCATCTGGCGCTGCAGACCCGTACCAGCGACATCAGCGGCAGCTTCGGCGGGTTGGCGAAGGTGATGCGCATGATGCTGCAGTCGGCGCTGCTGGGGCTCGGCGCATTCCTCACTATCAAGGGCGAGCTTTCGGCAGGCGCGATCATCGCCTGCTCGGTGGCTTCGGCGCGGGCGCTGGCGCCGATCGATTCGGCCATCGGCAACTGGAAGGTGATCGCCGCGGCGCGGCGCAGCTTCAACCGCCTGAAGCAGACGCTCGCCGCGGCAGAGGACGGCAGCCACATCCTGCCGCTTCCCAAGCCCTGCGCGACCCTGAAGGTCGAAGGCATCACCGTGGTCGCGCCGGGCAGCGGCACCGTGCTCGTCGGCGACGTTGGATTCGAGCTGAAGGCGGGCGAGGCGCTCGGCCTGATCGGCCCCAGCGGTGGCGGCAAGACCTCTCTGGCCAAAGGTGTCGTCGGCGTTTGGCCGCTGCTCAGGGGCAAGGTCCGGTTTGACGACGCGGATCTCGATCAGTGGCGCGCCGATGCGCTCGGCGAGCACATCGGTTACCTGCCGCAGGACGTCTCGCTGCTCGACGGCAGCATCGCCGAGAACATTTCGCGGTTCGAGACCGAGCCCGACGCCCGCAAGATCATCGCCGCGTCGAAGGCCGCGGGAATCCATGAGATGGTCACGCGTTTGCCGGACGGGTACCAGACCGAACTGGGCCCGTCGGGCACGGCGCTGTCGGCCGGCCAGCGGCAGCGTATCGGGCTGGCGCGGGCGCTCTACGGCGATCCCTTCCTCGTCGTGCTCGACGAGCCGAACTCGAACCTCGACGCACCGGGCGAGGCGGCGCTCGGGGAGGCCATCGAAGGCGTCAAGGCGCGCGGCGGGATCGTCATCGTGATCGCGCACCGGCCGAAGGCGCTGGCGGCGGTGGACTACGTCGGCGTGGTTCAGGGCGGCAAGCTGGTCGCGTTCGGACCGAAGGACAAGGTGGTCGGCGCGCCGGCGGCGCCGATCCCGTTCCCCACCGCAGCGACGGCTTGATCAGCGGGAGGTGGCGATGGACGATCGGCTGTCGTTGGGAATTCCGGATCGCAGCGCGCTCGACGCGCCGGCGCGCCGCTTCGCGCTCATCGAAGAGCGATCGCGTGTCAGTTCCATCGTGCCGGCCATCCTGATCGCATCGTGGGGACTGCTGCTGAAACAGGTGTTCGGCGAGGGCAAGGAAGAGGGGCCCCATCAGCCGAAGCCGGACTCTCCGGAAGCGCCGACGCAGCCGGAAGCGGATACGTCGGCCGCGCCGTCCATCGCCGTTGAGCGAAGCGCGGGATCCTCCGAACTCGTCCGCGCCTTCGGGCTGCACGCGGTGTCGATGAACGAAGCGTTCGAACCGGCAGTCGATTTGGACAGGCTCAGGTTCGACAGGACCGAAGGGCCGCGGCTGTCGGTGGTCCCGGCGAACCAGAACGCGCCGGCTCCCGCGCATCCGCTGCCGCGGGCTGCAGAGGGCGCACCGGCCGCCGGCGGAGGCGGGGGTGGTGGAGGTGGCGGAGGGTCTTCCGACGACCACACCAGGCCCCATGTTGACGAGCCAAAAAAGCCGCCACCGACGAGCAAGGACCCGCCCCCCGATCCGACGAAGCGGGTCAACCACGCCCCGGTGAGCGCCGGGGCGGTCGATCTCGGCAGCGGGCTCGTCAACGAAGCCTTCATCATCTCGCTCGGCCAATTGCTGAACGGCGCCAGCGATCCGGACGGCGACCGGCTTTCGGTACAGGCCCTCCAGGTCGACCACGGATCGCTGCAGGCGTTGGGGGCGGACCGTTGGCTCTACACGCCGGAACACGACGACGTCGGCCCCGTCCAGTTCAGCTACCGCATCTCCGACGGCACCGCCTCGATCGTCCAGACGGCGCACGCGGATCTGCACGCCGCCCCCGACGAAGATATCCATGGTACCGAGGGCGACGATTTCCTGATCGGAACGCCTCTGGTCGACGTGATCGACGCCGGCGCCGGCAATGACATCGTCTACGGTCGCGAAAGCGCCGATACGATCTACGGCGGCGAGGGCAACGACCGTCTGGTCGGCGGCGACGGCGACGACACCCTGTTCGGAGGCTCGGGCAACGACGTCATCTTCGGGGGTGCGGGCAACGACACGCTGTTCGGCGAAGCCGGCGACGACGTCCTCTACGGCGAGGACGGCAACGACCTCATCCTGGGCGGCGAAGGCGACGACTTTGCCTCCGGAGGGCAGGGCAACGACACGCTCCTGGGCGGTCCCGGCAACGACACCCTCCAGGGCGACGAGGGGAACGACAGGATCGAGGGCGGCGCAGGCAATGACCACATCGAGGGCGGCGCCGGCAGCGACGTGCTGCTGGGCGGGGCCGGCAACGACTGCATCGCAGGGGGGGCCGGAGACGACACGGTCCACGGCGGCGAAGGAAACGACCGCATCGAGGGCGGCGCCGGCAATGACATCCTCCGCGGAGACGCCGGCAACGACCACATCGAGGGCGGTGCGGGCGACGATGACCTGGACGGCGGGACCGGCGACGACGTGCTCTCGGGCGGCGCGGGCGACGACACCCTGAAGGGCGGTGATGGCGACGACCACCTCGACGGCGGCGCCGGCAACGACGTGCTGGCAGGCGGCGCCGGCAACGACTGCATCGACGCCGGCTGCGGGGACGACGTGATCGTCCTCGGGATCGAGGTGGGTCACGACATCATTCACGGGGGAGACGGCGCGGACACCCTGGATCTGTCGCAGATCGTGTTCGACGAGAACGTCGATCTGCCCGACGGTATCGTCGAAATCTGCGACGGGCAGAGCGCACAGATCTTCGAGATCGAGAATGTCCAAGGCGGCCACGGACGCGACCGCCTGGTTGCCGACGCCCACGTGAACATCATGGAGGGCGGCGACGGCAACGACACCTTCGTCTTCCAGGACCTGGCTTCTCTGAAGAACGACAGCGGACCGCGCGACCACATCGTGGACTTCAGCGTCGGCGACAAGCTCGATCTGTCCAGGGTCGGACAGGAGCTCGACGACTTCTCGGGCAAAATGCTGTTCTTCGCCGGCGCCGACCAGGCCACGTTCGACGAGGTCGGCGCCGTCACCTACCGCCATGAAATCGTTTCGGACCAGGAGATCACGATCGTCTCTGGCCATCTCGACGACGACCCGGAGCACGATTTCGAGATCGTGCTGGACGGCAACCTCGACCTCAACGAGAGCAATTTTGTTTTCACTGCCCCCCAGCAGACGAACGCGCACCACTGAACATGAATCGGCGGACGTGTGCCGGTTCTAACAAACGGAGATCCAGCGATGAACCTAAAGCCCACGGAACGGCCCGCGCGCCCTGCGGAGCAGTCGTTCGGGATCCGCTCGCGCGTCGTGATGGTGGCCGTTCTCGCCATCGCTCTGATCGGCGGATGCGGCGGGTGGGCGGTGCATGCCCAGCTGACCGGCGCCGTGATCGCGCAAGGCAAGGTCGCGGTCAGGAAGCAGGTCAAGCTGATCCAGCATCGCGACGGTGGCATCGTGGGCGAGATCCTGGTCGCCAATGGCGACCCCGTGAAGGTGGGCGATGTCCTCGTCAGGCTCGACGAGACCCAGACCAAGGCGGAACTCGGCGTGCTCAAGGGGCAGCGCGCGGAGCTCGAGGGCCGAAAGGCGCGGCATCTGGCCGAGCGCGAAGGAGCCACGGCCATCAGGTTCGACTCCCGGTTCGAGCACGACCCGTTCACGGCGGAGATCGCGCGGGGCGAGATCCGGCTCTTCAACGAGAACTTGGCCGTGCGGGAGGCTAGGCGCGATCAGTTGTCGCTGCAGATCGCGCAGTTCGAGGAGCAGGTCCGCGGGCTGACCGCGCAGCAGGAGGCCAACGCCAACGAGCGCAAGATGGTCAAGGAGGATCTCGAGCGTCTGACGCCGCTCTACAACAAGGGTTTCATAGAGATCGGTAAGATCCGCACCATGGAGCGCGATCTCGTCAAGATCGACGGCCTCAAGGGCGAGATCGACGCCAACATCGCCCGCGTCAAAGGACAGATCAGCGAGTCGCGGATCAAGATCATCGAACTCGACCAGCAGGCGCGAACCGACGGTCAGCGGGACCTGCGCGACGTCGACGGAAAACTGGCGGAGCTTCAGGAACGGATCGTGGCGTCGCTGGACCGCCTGTCGCGCATGGTGATCCGTTCGCCTATCTCCGGCACCGTCAACGAACTCGCCGTCAATTCGGTCAACGGCGTGATCGCCCCCAAGGAGACGCTCATGTCCATCGTCCCCGACAGCGCCGATCTGGTCGTCGAGGCGAGGCTGTCTCCGACCGACATCGACCAGGCCACGACCGGGCAATCGGCGAGGCTGAGATTCTCCTCCTTCAACCAGCGGACCACGCCGGAAGTGGCGGGGACGGTCGAAACGATCGGAGCGGCGGCGACTCTGGACCAGGCCAGCGGTCAGACATACTATCTCAGCACCATCGCGATTGCGGATGGCCAAAGGCAAGTGGCCGGCAAGCCGATCGTGCCCGGCATGCCGGTCGAGGTTTTTCTCACCACCGGCGACAGGACGGCGCTTTCCTACCTGATGAAGCCGTTCACCGATCAGATGATGAAATCCTTCCGGGAGGAGTAGAGTTCTGTTCCCTGCAGCGAAAATGTTCAAGCTCAAGTCCCATTGCGCGGCGCACAGCCGATTCCGGCTGGCGCCGGCGTTGCTCGGGATCTTGATTGTATCGGCGGCAATCCCGCCGGCGCGCGCAGACGACCAGTTGTCCCCCAATCTCGGGCTGCCTGTCGACTGCCGCATGGGCGTGGACTGCTTCGTGCAGCAGATGCCGGACGTCGATCCAAGCGACCAGGCGTTGGATCCGCTCTGCGGCAATGCCACGTATCAGGGGCACGACGGTTGGGACATTCGCATCCGCACGCTCAAGGATATCGACCGCCAAACGCCCGTGATCGCAACTGCCGACGGAATGGTCGCGCGTGTGAGGGACGGCATTCCAGACCGCATCTACGTTCGGGCAGAGGACAAGGACACCGCGGGGAAGGAGTGCGGTAACGGCGTCCTTGTCGAGCATTCCGGGGGGCTGGCCTCCCAATACTGCCACCTTAAGGAAGGCAGCATCGTCGTCCGGCCTGGAGCGCACGTGAAGAAAGGCGACCGCCTGGGGTCGATCGGGGCATCGGGATTGGCCGAATTTCCCCATGTGCACTTGTCGGTCCGAAAGGACGGCAAGACGCTCGAGCCCCTGACGGGCCGGCCACTTGGAATCGGTCGAGAAGCCTGCGGTGCAACCGGCGGAAGCCTGTTCGAACCGGCCGTGCGGGATGCACTTTCCCGGTCGGCTTCGGCGATCCTGCTGGTCGGGCTCACCAACGCTCCGCCCGAGCTTGCGAACCTCGTTCGCGAAGGTGAACCGGCCGTCCCTAAGACGTCGCAACCCATCATCGCCTGGGTCTGGGCGATCAACGTCGAGACCGACAGTGTTTTTAGAATGCGCATCGTCGATCCGGACGGACAAACGCTGATGCACATCGAAACCAAACCTCTCGAGAGACGGAAGGCGAATTACATCGCCTATGCCGGAGGCAAGCCCGCACAGCGAGCAGGGGAGTATGGACTTCAAGTCTACATGGTCTCGGGTGGGAAGATGATCTCATCGGCCACGCGATCGATCCTGATCCGGGGCGAGGGCGAACGGTAGCTCGATACGCTACGAAAGCTAATTGCACTTGGAAGAGCCGCCGCCCAGAATTTCTTCGACCGCGGAATAATCTGGCGCTCGTGGTTTTTTGATTCTATGACGCCAGGAACGCGCAATGAGCCGCTCTTCACCCAGGACACCAGCGGGCCGATGGCTCCCCAGAAATATCCGGGTCATGGGGGTGAAGCTCGTGGGCCTCACGAATGCGTTCAGGGGCTTTGTTGAACAGTTCGGCATCAGGTACGGCCAACGCAGCGAAAAGCTGCGGGGACCCATCCTTTGGCTCGGAGACCTGCACAAACGCGACGACAGGGGCCGGGGCTCCGATGCCGATCCCGCAGTTTCCGAACGTCCGAGCGACCAACGGAGCACGCGCTGAAGTGGGCTGCTCGCCAACCTGACCCACCAGCATCCGCGACGGCCCGGATCCGAGAATCGGGCTAGGCCAAATGTCAAAGTGCCGCCTCCAGGTGGCTCGAAATCGGCTGAGATTGAGGGCCCGGAAGGTCCGGCGGGTGGTACACAGCGGTGGTCACAAAATCCGACCGGGCTCTTTAGGAATCCTTGCTTTCTGCGGGTTTTCGCGCATTTGCGGCATCGGGGGAGAGAGTCCCACTCTCTCCGCCAGAGGGCTACATCGCGAGCAGCGAGAGGATCGGTGATGCGGCGACGACGTAGCGACCCGAGCAGCGGCCAGATTGCATTCCGAACCGCACAATGAGCATGTGCTGCCGGTCGAGGGATTAGGCACGAGCGTTGCCGAGCTCAGCGTCCTTCGGTCGAAGTCGCGCAATTATCTCGGGGTGATGCCCCGCTAACATGTGGATGCTTGCGTCCGCCTTTATTCACATGGGAGCCTAGGCTGGTCTGGGAGACTACTCTGGGTATCGGAGCAAGATGCGGATATCGAACTGGATACTTGCGTTCGTCAAGTTGCCGCCAATTTTCGATGACCCTCACGTAATTGCCTTTCGGGGCTTCGTCGATGATCCGCCGGGCCAGTCATCCTGCAGGCGGCGCTATCATGGGCACCGAGCGAGCAAGAGGCTGAAGCCGAGGCGCTCCAGCAATGGGCTCCAAATGTCGCCGGCGGAGAGGTGAACTGGGACCTGCGCCGGCCCCAGGACTTCGACACAATCGGCCGTCTCGTGAAGGCGGAGAACATTCGCCGGTCAGTCCTGATCTCCGCGGACCTGGGACAGCACCGAGCGTGGCTGGCCGAGTACGCGGAAATGGGGTTCGCCGAAATCCACCTGCATCAGGCGCTGACCACGAGTTGGGGCTTGCGGTGGATCGCCTGACCCCATGGTGCCAGCCGCGCTCTGGAGCGATCTCAAGGCCGCGTTCCTGCTGGAATCGGAAGCGCCTGTTCCGGGGTAAAGCCCGCGATTCCAAGGTCTCGGTGCCGTCGCAGGCATCGGTGTGGCAGTGAAGGATACCGCGCAGGTCCTGATAGCTAACAAGCTTCGACGGTTTTCTCCGCATACCGAAACTCGAAGAGCAGCGTTGCGCGGACCTGCTCGATCGGTGGCGCCTCGACGAGGGGCAACGGCGTGTTGATGACGTACTTCAGCGTGGGCATCAACTCCCGGAGCCGGACGTTCGTCATCTCCTTCTCGGAAAGTTGGACGACCACGCATTGATGCGCAGCCGGCATCACGACGTTGGCCGTCTCGGTGTGCTTCTCGATGTCGGCCGTTGCCACTTCGTGGTCAGTATCCGGCCGCCGTTCGATGGCAGCCCAGAGCGCGGCGTCGGTTGCAGCGACCCTGCGAGTCGCCGTCATGTTGCCGAGATAAGTGGCATGGGCCGCTGCAGGTCGGCCGGGCCGCCGATACCGGGGGATACGTTGGTGCAGCGAAGGCAGGACAGCCCAGCCCACGCAAAAAGCCTCGATGTCGGCGCCGAGCTGGGGATCAATGTCTTCCGGCAGCCGCGCAGCCGCATTGAACAGCGCGTGCAACAAAAAACAGCAGGGTTACCGCAGCTGATTTTGTTGATTCAAATTGTCGCCGAGGGGGGCGATGAATTTCAGGATGGGAATTCGATGTCCGGCAGGAGACCGTTCTCCTCGAGCAGGCGGCGGTAAGTATCCAATTCCTCCTGTTGCGCGAGGAAAGCCGCCTGGGTCGTCGAGACTTGCTGCTTTAGTTCCCGAATGCGCTCGTCCAGCTTGATGATGAAGGACTTGGCCTTCTGCTTGATTCCATGGGCGTGCTGATCAGCTTGCGAAGCGATCGCATCGATCTTCAATTGAGCTGCGGCGTTTGCCTCCGCCGCTTTTTCGGAAACATATGCCTTTGCGCGAGCCTTTAGATCGGACTTTTGTTCCTCAAGGCCACGGTATGCCAACGCGATCGCCTCGGTCTGCCGCTGCCGCTGCTTCCACTCTTGCCGGGACAGGCGCTGGAGGCGCGGCCCGAGACGGGTCAGACCGCAGCGGACGCCGACATGCTCGTAGTAGTCATCCTGGAAGCACCGCATCTCTGCCTTGTAGGCCGCCTTCTGGTCGCGCGGGCTGCCGCCTTCGGCCTTGCACTTGTTCGCCGCGCGATAGCCGACATGAACGCTTTCGATGCGGAGCCGGCCATCCGGATCGAGATCGGGCACGACGGCATAGTGCAGGTGGGGACGATCCTCGTCCAAATGTTCGACGACAGTCTTGAGCTGCTGGCCCCACTGGCGCTCGAGCCACTGGATGGTCATTTTCCGCCAGTAGAGATAGTGCTCCATCGCATGCGGGTCAGCGCGCACTTCGGAGGTGAGCGCCGGCCACGTGGCGACACCGACCAAGACCACGAGCGCGGTGACGCTCAGCTTTCGTCCGATCTTGTCGACGGCTTGTCCTGCGCGCTCGGTGGCCAGCGAGAAAGCCGCGACCGGATGAAGGCCGAAGATCACGTTGGGGGCCTTGGGAACGGAAACGTGGCTGCAGGCGCCCGGCGCACGGATCATCTCGTTGAGAATGCCGTCCATGGACGCCTTGCGTACGGTGCTATTCTTCTTATGGGCACCGCGCCGGGAATAGGCACCGGCGTGAGTGAATTGATATCCAGGCATAGTGATGTCCTCATCTCTGCCCAGCTTCGGCGACAAGCTTGCAAACGCAAAGCTCATCTTGAAAAAAAACTCCTGGAGGCCAAAAGCATCCACCTAGTCGGTTCACTAGGTGGATGGCAGCCGCTGTTTCGCCGTTGCCCGACGTGGACCCGGCGTAACTCCTGTTGCGCCGGGTTGGAACAGCAATTCGGCTCTTGGCTCAGCGGCTCTGCCGGCCGTTCGCGCCTTCACCAGGGTCGCCGGCAGCCTGATTAAGCTGAGGCAAGTGGCCGATGCCAAGGCCAGCCGAGCCGCTCCGCCGAGAGGCCCGTGCGGCCCCGCCCCCGACGCCCGGCGCCACCCACTCGATGGCCGGCGCGCCCGGCTCGACTGTCGCCCATTTCGCCGCCGGCCGTCGGCGCCTAGAGAGCGGTCGATGCTAGCCGCTCCGGACCGGCCTAGCGCTTGCCGTCGCAAAGCAGCGGACGGCATGGCCGCCTCATGGCAAAGTGGCGGCCGGCGGTCGCGCCTCCAGCACGCCGCCCTGTCGCGTGCGCGTCCGGCGACGTCCCCGACATGCTTGCCGGCGTCTCGTTGGGCCGCCTGTACAGTTCTAGGTTGGGAGCCGGCGCGCTGCCGCAGGATGCGAGAGCGAAGCATGATGGACGATCGCGGCCCCAATCCGGATCGAGGGCGCGCCGCCGGCCGATGCCGGCCGGCACTCGACGTGCCAACCGGCGCCGTTCCCATTTCCGCATCAGCACGCTCGCGTCTTGGAAATTCGATCGCTAACGGAAGATGCCCAAGGTGTAACATAGCGTGCGATAGCGAAGTCGAACGTTTGAGCAGATTGCACTCGTCGTTGCTTATTTTCGGCGCTTGCAATATGCGACACTCATCTGCTACACGGAACACTTGTCGTATCGATTGACGTAGTGTTTTCAACGGCTTTGCCGGGGGCTTGGGTCTAGCTGCGCACCCTCCCGCCCCAGCCAGAAGCTCCGGTTGGCCTGACGAAACCGTTCGAACGTTCCAGGTACGCCATTCAGACCAGCGAAAACTCAATAAGTCTTTAGGACGGTGAGCTCACTGGTGTCGGCGCGATTCTTCGCCGCGAGCAGGATCTCTCGCATCCGCTTGATCACTTGCGGTTCGAGCGCCTCGATCTGCGCCGCGATTTGCGGATCGAGAACGCCTTTCCGGCCATAACGGCCGCGAACGTCGCTGGCGTGCCCGAGGATACGGTCGCGTGTGCGCTGGGCGATGCCGCTGCTGTCGAGCCAATCGGCCATGAGGTGCCGCGTGCTGTAAAGCGTCAAGTCGGCACGGCTCAACTTCAAAAGCTTCTTTGCGTATTGCCACGACTTGCTCAGCGGTTGAGACCAGCGCTGCGTGCCATCTTTCCTGACGTAGACATCCCACTCGGGAAACAGGCGTTCCTCGCCCTTGTCCATCAACTCCTGCATTCGCTCGAGCAGGCCCAATTCGATCAATAACGGGTGGATCGGGATCACGCGTCCCGCAGCATTGGTTTTAAGGTTGCGCAGGTCTTGCATTGCGACACGCCCGCTGCGCGCATCGAACGGCCTGAGGTCGAAATAGAAGAACTGATTGTCGGTCCTGATGTCGGCGCACTTGATCTGGCCGACCTCGCCCGGGCGCATGCCGGTTAGGATGCAGATCAGAAAACCCCAATAGATATGGGACTGCACCAGGTAGTCGCCCGGCCGCCAGACGTGCATGCGATTTTTGCAGCCGGTGAACAGCGGCTGCGTCAACAGCTTGAGCAGCTCGTCGTCATCGAACGCGTCGCGCGGCAGCGGTGCCAGGTTCTCCGGATCGATGCACTCAAACGAGTAGCGCACGCCGCTGTAGTGCTTCTCCTGGATGGTCCAGTCGATGAACTTGTACAGGCCTCCCCAGTATCTGCTTTTGATCGTGGTTGTGGTGACGCGGGTGAGCTCGGCCCAGCCGCGCGCTTCCGCGTACTTGAAGCGCTGGTAGAGTGTTTTTGCAGCCTCGCGCGGGATGTTGTCGCGGTTCGGAATGTCGGGCAGCGCTTCATCGAGCAGCTTCCACTTGTCGTCGGTGAGCTCGTTCATCCGGGGATCGCCAAGGAAGTCGATCGCGAACTGCACGACGGCCACTGCCTCGCCGCGGCCCTTCATCGTGTGCTGGCGCTTCCGGCTGGCCGGCCGCAGAAATTCTTGCAGCAACGAGGACATGCGATCGGAAACGCTCGCGGCCGGATCGCCGGAGTTGATTGACTCAGTCGGGGCAATGATCGCGAGCGGCGCGATGGACGGCGCCAACGGGGCGACATTGGCCGGCACCAACTGGGCCAGGCGCTGGGTCACTGCGTCCTGAACGAGCCGATCGATCATGGCGATCGGATCGAACGCGTCGGGCCGGGCGGGCAAGGCCACCTTCGGCTCCGGCGCCCAGCCTTCGTTGGTTGCTTCGGAGGCCTCGCGGCGGCCGGCTTCGTAGGAACGGCGGACGTTGAGCCGGGCGATGTTGGTCTCCGCGGCCTTGTTCTGGTTGACGAAGTCGACCCAAAGGGTCGGCATCTGCGGAAAGCGCATCGGGTAGCCGTAGCCGCGTTCCTGCGCTCGCGTGAGAAAGCGCCGTACCTCGTGCTCGAAGGCGCAGCGCTCCGCCAAAAGCCGCTCGTCAGCCGGCAGGCCGCGGCCGACGTAGGCCTGTAGCCGAACTTCGAGCACGGTTCCCATGGCTTCCAAGTCGGGAGCCTCGATCAGCTCCTGTACCCATCCGAGATTGTCCACCAGCCGGCGCCTCGCCTCATTGAAGTGGCCCGTCCTTAGGCTGACACGGAGGAGGGGAAGCCCAAAGAGCTGGGCGGCCTGTTTCCCCAACCGAATCTGGAGGAAATAGCGACCGTCGCGGCGCCGGGCGAGGTAGGAGGGACGGGACACGTTGGCAGCCTTTTCCGGAGGCGGCTGGCGTGAGACATCCGGGTGGGATGTAACACCGTCAAATCCGCTACTCCAATCCAGCCAACGTGCTGGAAAATCTCAAGATTTCGCTTCGATTTGGACCTGGTGGCGTTTCCCTCTCCCGCTACCATTTCCCCGAGCTTCGCATGTCCGTCCTTCACGATGTGGTGCGTGTCCTGATTTTCGCGGATTGGGGATGCGCGCTCGTGCTCGTCGCGATGGCGGTCCGCCTGGCATTTCTGAGAGCCGGAGAGTTGCCGGAATCGCGCGGCCTGCTGACGCTCCGGCGCCCGCTGGCGAGCGAACTCTCAAAGGAATTCCACGGGTACAATCGCCAATTCATCCGCCTGATGCTCGCTCTCGCCTTGGTCTTGGCGATCGGCGCCTTGTTGGTCTGGCTGGGTATTCTGTTCTTTGGCGCGTCGAGCAATTGAGTCTTGCGATCGGTCGTTTCGGCCACCGCGTACCCGTGGCGGAGTTCTGCTGGTTAGGGCAACGGATGGACGAGGCCTTTTTATTTGCTCGCCCGCTTCTTCACAGGCTTCTTCGCCGCGCGAAGCTTCATGTTGATCTGTTCTTCGGCGGGCGAAAATTCCAAAACCTCGATAATTTTATAATGCGTCTCGCCGTGCTCATCATTCGGTGGTGTAACTTCCATCTTCACTCTGTAGCGGTCATTCATGAATGACCCGCCGCGCTTCACCGCGTCCTTGGCAATACTTGTGCCCTTGATGTCGGCGTAGATAGGTTTCCTCCGATATAGGAATCGCCAGTTAGGAGCCTTTGGTTCGAATACAGGACCATGAGAGTACAAGGTCGCGGTGACGACCTTTGGCTCCTCTTCCTCATCATCGGCCACCTCAATTTCGCCAGGGCCCTCGCAAGACGCGATAATCGCCTTGATGTCATTACCTCTGAAGGAGGCAAGTGGCTTATCGTTTTTGCGAAACTCGATCGCTTTGGCTGCTTTATGCTCTATCGGCGCTAGCGTACCCTCGACCGCTTCTAACACTTGCGGATTTTGAGAGAGCCGGAAAACGTCACTGCCGATTTGAACCGTGTTGTTATCGCCTTCGACTTTAATGACAACCGCGCCGGGCGAACTCTTCACCTCCTGAGCTGATTCGACCTTTCGACCGTTGCGCCACTTCAAATAGCCAAACAGACCGGCCGCCGCCGCACCGCCACTGACACCGACTTTCTGCAGCACGTCGGCCGCGTGCTTCACGCCCTCGTCGTTGAGAAAGTCTTTGACAGTATCGAGGATGGTTTGCAGCGTCTCGAAATTTATAAGGAAGCACTTGTGCTCGAAATTTGAATCAACGAACACCTTCATCGTTGCGCGGTTCTGATTGAATTCAGCGTTCGCGGCACGGAGGAGTTGGCCGAACGCTAGGAGCGCCGGACCTAGCGCCTCCACATCCATGCTGTGATCATTTTCATCGTCGCCAATATAGGCGACTTGAAACCGCTCCCGGTTCTGCGCGCTTTCGGTCAACAATCCCCCCACTGGTAGCGTGCTGTCGTCAATCGCTCCGTGCGTACGCTGCTAGTTGACGACGATGCGAGTCTAGTGGCGCGATCTTTCGATAACCAATCGAAGGCAGTGCCACCGCATCCAGAATTGCCCGTGCTAAGAAAAGCTAAGCGCCAGCCGGGCCCTGCGCGACGTCAATGATGTGACGCTCACCGCCGACCGTAATGACGATCGTGTAGATCTTGGAGCCGCCGCCCTGGTCTGTTGGTGGCGCGAGATGAAGCTGGCCCCCGTACCATTCGCCTGTCATCTAGGTGTTGTCCTTGATGACTGCTTGTTCCAGGACGGCCATGTTTCGTTGTCCTGTCTCAACGGTCGCTGCAATCATTGCCTCGTTTTGGATGGTCGCGTTGTTCTGAGCTATCGCCGCGGCAGTCGGGCTATAGAACGTACCCGACCGACCACTAGGCGTCGTGTAATGGCCATGGCCGGCCTGCGATGCGCCGTAGGCGTTGCCGGCAGCGGCGAGGCCGGTTATGAGGGCTGCGGCCACCTGACGGTTGCGTTCTTCCTGAACAAGCATTTCATAGGTAACAATCTTCATCTCAAAATCTGAACCGGCAGCATGCTGCACGGACTCAACTTGAGAGACCCGAAAGTCGATCGGCTGTTTGCCCATGTTGTTGATACCGACGACAAAGACGGGCCGGCCGTCTTTCTGCATTTGTCGAGCCGCAGGTCGTACCAGCACCAGCGAATTCCGTTGGCGCGAAACCAAAGCGGGCTGCCCATCACGCATAAGCGCTTGCTGCTGCGGGTTCGACGCCCGAAACTGAACTGTCTCTGTGTTGGTGACGCAGCCGCCCACCATGGCGCTAAGCGCTGCAATCGCCAAAATACGCATTTTGGCCCCCAGACCTAAAGGCCTATCCAAGCGCAACCGGTGGGTGAGCGCAATCCGGGCCGATCCGGATGTAATGTATGCTTTAGTCTGGTGAGGCGGCCAATTACGGTGATGGTGCACCAAGCTCGTGAGCGATCAACTCCGAGGCTTCGACGTATGGGAGGCACTGCCCGTCGGGCAAAACACCCTTCTCCCGTCAACCCCTCCCCGAAAAAATATTCCACTTTACCGAAATTCGGTTTTGACGTATGTGTCGCTCATCCCGGCTCATCCTTGAGGGGCGATCTCGTTGTCGTCTTGATTGCGAGCCGGGCTTGCGATGGACGCGGCAGCGTCGGCATGAGAGGTGCGGGCAGGGCGGGTAGTCCCTGTGAGCCCGAAAACCGCGTGCGGACGAGCGGCGCTGCTAGGCTTCGTCTCGTCTGTAAGTTTCCGGCTCCGTCGACAGGGCCTGGGAAAACTGCGGCGAAATGGCGGGCCGTGCGTACGGCAAAACCGTGTGGTCCTGGCCGTCGTTGCTACGGTCAAGCTGTCGCGGAGGTGTGTGCGAGCCCAACCGGGCGGACAGCATCATCCAAATTCGCGGGGCGAGGGAGGCCAAAAGGAAAGTTCGGCTCCCGGGAGAGCACGGCATAAGCCGTCCGACCATCGCGCAGGGAAGGCCGAGTGATTGGCTACACCTGTATGCTGCTGTGCGGTTCTTTTGCGCTACATCTTCGCGCAGCGGACCGCGGGTGCCAGCCGGCACCCGGCCTTCCCTGCGCCCTCTTGGATTTGAGGGTGGAGTGACGAAGCAAAGCTCGGGCGAATTGCGCCGCGAGAATGCGAAAGCGTGTCCCGCGGGTTGACAGCCGTCAGCTTTCCTCCACTCGTTGTCAGCCTCACGCATCTTGCGGCGCCGCTGCTCCGGCGGTCCGTCGCCGTGCCGGCAGGAAACACCCCGCAATCGCGCCGGCCAGCGACAGCGTTGCGGCGAGGCTCATCGCCGCGGCAAATCCGCTCTCGAAATGAGCGGCCGAATCGACCCCGCCATGGGCCGAGAAGTTCGCCACCAGCGCGGCGATGCCGAACATGCCGCCGAGGAAGCGGCCCATGTTGAAGATGCCGGACGCCTTGCCCATTTCGGCCACCGCGACCGAGCTCAGGATGGCGTTCTGTGCTGCCGGCATCGCCATCGAGACACCGACGCCGGCCAGCACCAGCGGCGCGACCAGAGCGGAGTAGGCAACCGCGGGGCTCACGATCTCCGCGATCCAGCCGAGGCCGATCGCCTGCATCAGCAATCCCGTCACCACCAGCGGCCGCTCGCCGAACCTGTTGACGACCGCGCCGGCAATCGGGGCGGTGACGAACAGCGTCGCCGTCCAGGGCAGCAGGCGAAGTCCGGCGCCGAAGGCGTCGAAGCCCAGCGTGGTCTGGAGGAACTGCGGCAGCAGGAACAAGACGCCATACATCGCGGCGTAGAACAGCACGCTTGCGGACATGCCGGAGGCAAGCGCCCGCGATGCGAACAGCCGCATCGGCACCATCGGCGCGGCCGCGCGCAATTCCCAGAGCACGAAGCCGGCCGTGAACACCACGCCTGCCATCAGCGTGGCCATGATTTCGGCGCTCGCCCACCCCACGGCGTTGCCGCGCAACAGGCTCCACACCCACGCCAGCGCCGCAAACGCAACAAGCACCAGTCCGGGGATGTCCAACGCGGCGGCCGGGCCGAAGCTTTCGCGCAACCGTGCCAGCACCTGGGCGATCGCGATCAGGCCGATCGGCAGGTTGATCCAGAACACCCAGCGCCAGCCGAGATGTTCGGTGATGAAGCCGCCGATGGCGGGGCCGATGATCAGCGCGCAGCCAGTGATGCTGGCGAAAATGCCAAGCGCGCGGGCGCGCTCCTCGCGGCCGAACGTGCCGCTCAGGATCGCCATCGCCAGCGGCATCACCAGCGCGGCGCCGGCGCCCTGCAGCGCGCGGGCGGCGATCAGCGCGGTGGCACTGCCTGCGAGCGCACAGGCCGCCGATGCAACGACGAACAGGGCGATCCCGGCCGCGAACATGCGGCGGCGACCGAAGCGGTCGCCGAGCGCGGCCCCGGTCAGGAGCAGCACGGCAAAGGTCAGGTTGAAGGCGTTGACGGTCCATTGCAGCGTCTCGACCGGGCTGCCGAATTCGGCGCGGATGGTCGCGAACGCCGTCGTGATGATCATGGCGTCCAGCGCCATCATGAAGGATGCCAGCGCGGTGATGCCGAGCACCCAGTTCTGCGCGGCGCGATTGGTCGGGGTCTGCATCGCCCTGTCTCCGTGTGTCGCGCCAGCCTGTCGCGGCGCGTTCTGCGGGTGAGACGAAGGCTGAGCGGCAAAGGATGCGCCCAAAAATAATTTGTTCCGGGCCGCATCCTTCGCCGGCCGGCAAACGTCTTGGGGGTGATGCGGCCATGTGCGCGATTTTGAGCGAACCAGGTCGCGACATGAGCAAGGAGCACGCGATGAGAAGGACGTTGATCAGGTACAAGGCCAGGCCGGAGCTGGCCGATCGGAATGCCGAGCTGGTTTCGGCCGTATTTGCCGAATTGAAGGCGGCCGGGCCGGACGGTGTGCGCTATCTGACGCTGCGGCTGGAGGACGACACCTTCATCCATCTTGTCGAGGCCGCGACCGAGGACGGCTCGAGCCCGATCCCGAAGCTCAAGGCGTTTCAGGCGTTCCAGGACGGCATCCGCGACCGCTGCGCCGAGCCGCCGCTGGTTCGTGATGTGAGGATCGTCGGTAACTATCGTATGCTGGACGAGTCCTGACCAAGCGAGGCGGAGGAGCAATGGCGCCAGACCCCCTGGCCACCGTCGATGTCGAGGCCCTGCTGGCGCGGATGCGGCCGAAGCTGCATCGCTACTGCGCCCGCATGGTCGGCTCGGTCATCGACGGTGAGGATGTGCTGCAGGATGCGCTGATCAAGGCGATGGAAGCGCTGCAATCGGTCACGCCTGTCAATATGGAGGGCTGGCTGTTCCGCATCGCGCACAACACCGCGCTGGATTTCCTGCGCCGCCGCAACCGGCAGGAGGCGCTGCATTCGGCCGAGGAGGTGGAGATGATTGCCGACCGGCTCGATGATGTGGAAAGCCGCCAGATCGCAGCGACCAGCCTGCGCACCTTCATGCGGCTGCCGGTGGCGCAGCGCTCCAGCGTGATCCTGATGGACGTGCTCGGCTGCTCGCTTGCCGAGGTCTGCGACATCATGGATTTCAGCCTGCCGGCGGTGAAGGCCGCGCTGCATCGCGGACGCACGCAGCTGCGTGAGTTCGCCGGAGAGCCGGACGACGTGTCGCAGCCGGGTCTGTCGGAAGCCGATCGGACGCGGCTCAACGCCTATGTCGGCCATTTCAACGCCCGCGACTTCGACGCGATCCGCGCCATGATCGCCGACGACGTCAGGCTCGAGCTCGTCAACCGCACCAGGCTGAAAGGCAAGGCCGAGGTGTCGAACTATTTCGGCAATTATTCGAAGGTCAGCGACTGGCACCTGGTGACGGGGCAGGTCGAGGGACGTCCCGCGATCCTGGTGTTCGATCCGAATGAGCCGAGCGGGCGCGCGAAATATTTCATGCTGCTCGACTGGTCCGCCGGCAAGCTCGCCACCATCAGGGATTTTCGTCACGCGGCCTATGTTATCGATGGTGCGCAGTGCGTGGTGGATAGAGGGTGAAGCGAGGAAGCAAAGCTCGAGCGAATTGCGCCGCGAGAACGAGAGCTCATGTCCGCCGTTTGAAAGATCAGTCGCACCATTTCCAGGGACATGTCGAACGTTGCTCGCGCTACGCAGCCATCTCACGCGGCGCTGCGGTGGGGCTTTGCCTTTGTCTTTGCTCTTGTCTCTAGCTTGGCCTTGGGCTTCTCCGGTGCCGCCGATGCCGGGGCGCGTCGAGCACCAGGGCCGGGGTGGGTATGAACCTCCTTCGCCAAAAGCGGCTCGCCGCATTCGGAGCAAACCATGATCGGATCGAAGTCCTTGCCGCATTTGCGGTGTTGATGCAGCAAAGGTCGTCCGCGCGCGTCGACCATATGGGTGTCGCCCCAATGCACGATCGCCATCATGATCGGATAGAGATCGAGCCCCTTCTGGGTGAGGATGTATTCGTGCCGCTTGGGCGAGTCCTGATAGGGGATACGACGCAACACGCCCTGCCGGACCAGCTTCTTCAGCCGTTCGGCGAGCAGGTGGCGCGTGATTCCGAGCGAAGTCTGAAATCCCTCGAAACGGCGCGTGCGCAGGAAGCATTCACGCAAGATCAGAAGGGTCCAGCGATCGCCGATCACGCCGATGGTTCGGGCCATCGAACACGGCTCGTCCTCCAGCTCACCCCATTTCATTCCAGATCTCCACTCTGCCCGCGGCTTCTGCGCGAATCGTCCAGGAAGCCTTTGGTGTTGTTACAATTCTAAATCGGAACTGACTGTGAAACAACGTCTTTGAAAGGCTAAATTAGGTGAGAAAATCGCGCATAAATTGACAGTTCGTTTTCAGAACTGTAAGATAATCTGCGGCCTGGATGATGGTCCGACGACCGGATCCAGACCTGACCGGGAGAAGACCCTTGCAAAAGAGAAACGCGACCGTGGCCGTGATCGGCGCCGGTGATTTTATCGGCAGCGAGATTGCAAAGAAGTTCGCCTCCGAGGGCTTTACGGTGTTTGCGGGACGCCGCGACGGTGCCAAGCTCGAACCGCTCGTCAAGGAGATCGAGCAGGCCGGCGGCGAAATTCACGCGCGGGCGCTCGATGCGCGCAAGGAAGACCAGATCATCTCGTTTCTCGGCGATGCCGACAAGCACGCGCCGCTCGAGGTTTGCATCTTCAACGTCGGCGCCAACGTCAACTTTCCGCTTCTGGACACGACCGAACGGGTGTTCCGCAAGGTCTGGGAAATGGCTTGCTATTCCGGCTTCCTCGCCGGCCGCGAGGCCGCGCGCCTGATGCTGCCCCGCGGCCAGGGCAATATCTTCTTCACCGGTGCGACGGCGAGCTTGCGCGGCGGAAGCGGCTATGCGGCCTTCGCCAGCGCCAAGTTCGGGCTGCGGGCGGTCGCGCAAGCCGCGGCGCGCGAATTGGGCCCGAAGAACATTCACGTGGCGCATCTGATCATTGATTCCGGCGTCGACACGGAATGGGTCCGGCAACGCCGGATCGAGGCGCTCGGTCCGAACGCGCTTGATAATCCCGACCTCCTGATGCCGCCATCGTCGGTCGCCGAATCCTACTGGATGCTCTATCAGCAACCCAAAAGTGCCTGGACCTTCGAGCTGGAGATTCGTCCCTTCGGCGAGAAATGGTAGCGAAGCCGGCTCACGACGGCCCGTGCAAGGGTTCTGAATGAAGAGGGTTCAGGATGAATTGCCGAAGCGGTGTTCTGGAAGTCCCTGTGCGATGCCATCGATGGCCAGAACATGACCCGCTTGGGGTTCGCGGCTCAATTGCTCACGATCCAGAAACTTTCTCGCCGTCGTCACGAACAGGGTCTTCAGATCGGCTCCGCCGAAGCACACGCAGGTCGGGTTGGTCGCCGGCACCGGAATGACGGTATCGATCCGGCCGTCCGGCCGATAGCGCACCACCCGGCCGCCGGAGAAGAATGCGGTCCACAGTCCGCCCGCAACGTCGATGCACGCGCCGTCCGGCCTCTCCCCGGAGGCGCTGTAATCCGCGAACAGCCGTCTGTTGCGGATCACGCCGTCATCGAGATCGAAGTCGAATTGCCAGGTGCAGTATCGCCTCGTATCCGTGAAATAGAGTGTGCGATCGTCGAGTGAGAACGCGATTCCATTCGTCACGATGACATCGCCGAACAGGCGCGTTGTCCGGCCGTCCGCCTCCACCCGATACAGCGCCCCGTTCGGCCGATGCAGCTGGTTGTCCATGGTGCCGATCCACAGCCGGCCCCGCGCGTCGACGCGTCCGTCGTTAAGGCGGTTGTCGCGGCCACTTTCGACCTCGCAGAGCTGGCCTGGACGACCGTCACTGGGCGAGCGGCGATAGAGCCCCAGATCCTGCGCGAGCAGGTGCGAGCCATCTGCCGTCAAGGCCTGACTGCCGAGCGAGTTGCACGCGTAGGGAAAGACCTGATGCGCGCCGGTCGCCGGATCGAAGGATTGATGCAGCCGCCGGTCGATGTCGACCCACCACAGCTTGCGGGAGCGGTCGCACCACAATGGCGTCTCGCCGAGGATGTCGCCTGCGGCGACCGCGGTCTCGACCCGATGCGCGGGGATCATGTCAGGAGTCATCCCGAAATCCGATTGCAGCGACGAGCGCTGTCTCCGAACGACGTCAGGCCGCGGACGATCAATCCTCGTTCCAGGAGGCGAGGGCGTGCGCAACGCAGCCGTTGATGTGGTCGGTGAGCACGGTTTTAGCGCCTTTGATGTCGCGCTTGAGCGCGCATTCGAGCAGCGCCTTGTGCTGGTTGATCGTCTCCGCGCCGCGGTAGCGCAGCGCATAGCGGAAATATTTGTCGAACACGATCGCGTGGGTCTGCATCAGCTCGCGCGAACCGCAACTCGAGATGAGAGCCTGGTGGAATTCGCCATCGTAGCGTTTGCGCAGCTCGGGATCGTCCCCCTCCTTGAGGACCGTGCGTTCGGTGGCCGCCAGCTTGTGATGCGCGGACACCACGCGGCCCTCCCACTCGACGTCGCCGGCACGAAACGACTCGGCCATTGCATGCTGCTCCAGCAGGATACGCAGACCGGCGAGCTCACGCAGGTTCTGGATGGATATCGGCGCCACCTCGAAGCCGCGCTGGCCCTCGGCGACCACAAATCCCTCGGAGGTCAGACGATTGAGGATCTCGCGCAATGTGGAGATGCTGACGCCGTAGTCCTCCTTCATGGCGTCGAGCTTGAGGCGTCCGGACGGCGTCAGCACGCCGAAAATGATGTCGGCCCGGATGCGCTGATAGCCGCTGTCGCCCGCCGACAGGGGCCGTTCCTCGAGTGACGTCATGCCTTCTGATCCCGCCTGTCCCGGTCGGTCGGCCACTTCGGAGGCGGCCGAACCATCAATGTTGCCAGCAATATAGCAGATTTCCAGTGTCAGACGTATAGTAAATCATCATACGAAACAAAGATCGTCATTTGACATGGAAATATATGTGTGATGTCTAAATAGACTGAGGGTACGAAAAATGATGGCTTAAGCCGCCGTTCGCGCCCGTTCGAACAGGGAGGAAACGATGAGCTTGTTGGTACGGGCGCTGTCTGCGACGGCGATCTGCGTGGCGCTGACGGTCGGCGCATCCGCTGAGGACATTCAGGAGCGCACGATCAGGTGGGGACATCTGAACAACACCGATCACCCCGTCAGCGCGGGGGTGCAGAAATTTGCGGAGATCCTGCTGGCGAAGAGCGGGGGCAAGATGAAGGTCCGTGAGTTCGCGGCCTCGCAGCTCGGCAACGAGCTGCAGCAGCAATCGGCGCTGCGCGGCGGTACCCAGGAAATGCTGTCGGCCTCGACGACGTCGCTCGCAACCGTCGTGCCGGAGTTCGGCCTCATCGACTTTCCGTTCATCGTGAAGACCATCGAGCAGGCCGACGCGCTCGGGACCGGCAAATTCGGCACGTCAATGCTCGATACGTTGCCGCCGAAGGGGCTGATCGGTCTGGGATATTGGGGCCTCGGCTTCCGCAACGTCACCAACAGCACGCGGCCGATCACGAAGGTCGAGGATTTCAACGGCCTCAAGCTTCGCGTCATTCCCAACCCGGTCTACCTCGAGACCTTCGGATCATTTAAGGCCAATCCCGTTCCGATGGCCTTCGGCGAACTCTATTCGGCATTGGAGACCCGCACCGTCGACGGCGAGGAGAACCCCTTCACGGTCATTCTCTCCAACAAGTTCTACGAAGTGCAGAAATACGTTTCCGCCACCAATCACACCTTCACCCTGAACATCATCTTGGTGAGCAAGGCGTTCTGGGACAAGCTCTCGCCGACCGAGCAGCGCCTGATGCGCGAGGCGTATGAGGAGAGCCGAGGCTATCAAAAGGAGCAGACGCGCCTTCAGACCGAAAAGGCCCTCTCCGAATTGCAGGCGAAGGGCATGCAGTACAACACCGTTGCGCCGGAAGAGCTCGATCGCATGCGCAAGACGGCGCAGCCGGTGGTCGACAAGATTGCCGCCAATCTCAAGCCGGACGCGGTCAAGCTGTTCAACGACGAGCTCGACCGCATCCGCAAGGACGTGAAATAGTCGACCTTGTCAGCATGCATAAGTAGGAGCCGACCGGTCGGCCGGCTCTTGAACTGACCTTGCCCGGACGGCACGTATGGCGCGATTTCTCGACCTCTATTGCACCCTGCTGAAGGGCATCATTGCCGCATTTCTTGCGGTGATGGTGGTGCTGGTGTTCGGCAACGTGGTGCTGCGCTACGGCTTCAACTCCGGTATCGCGATTTCCGAGGAGCTGTCGCGCTGGCTCCTGGTCTGGCTGACTTTCCTCGGTGCGGTCGTGGCAATGCGTGAGCACGCCCATCTCGGCGTCGATAGCCTTGTGCGGATGCTGCCGGCTTACGGCAAACGCATCTGCTTCATCGTCAGCTATGTCCTGATGCTGTTTGCCGACTGGCTTCTGCTCTCGGGAAGCTGGCGTCAGACGATCATCAATATCGACGACCGCGCGCCGGCGACCGGCCTGTCACTCGGCATCTTCTATGGCGTGGGCGTGATTTTCGGCGTTTCGGCCGGAGTGATCCTTCTCTACGACCTGTTCCGCGTTATTTCCGGACAGGCCAGCGAAGCCGACATGGTGGCCGTCAGGGAATCGGAGGAGCACTGATGCTGTCTCTCCGTATCGTGGCGCCCGGCGCTCTCATCCTGGAAATCACCGGGATCACGCCATGACCATTGCCGTCTTCACCTTCTCGCTGCTCGGCGCCATGGCGCTGGGCATGCCGATCGCCTTTGCGCTGATCGTCTGCGGCGTGGCCCTGATGAGCACGATCGACATGTTCGACGCGCAGATCGTGGCGCAGAACGTCATCAACGGCGCGGACAGCTTTCCGCTCATGGCCATTCCCTTCTTCATGCTCGCCGGCGAGGTCATGAACAAGGGCGGTCTGGCCAAGCGAATCGTCAACGTTGCGCTCGTCGCGGTCGGCCATTTTCGCGGCGGACTTGGTTACGTCACGATCCTCGCGTCCTGCATCCTTGCGTCGCTCTCGGGCTCCGCGGCAGCCGATGCCGCGGCGCTGGCCGCCCTGCTGGTGCCGATGATGGTGGCGGCGGGTCACAAGAAGTCCTATGCGGCGGGTCTGGTGGCGGCCGGCGGCATCATCGCGCCCGTGATTCCGCCCAGCATCGGATTCGTCATTTTCGGTGTCGCCGCGGGCGTGTCGATCTCAAAACTGTTCCTGGCCGGGATCGTCCCGGGGATCTTGCTCGGGGCAGGGCTCTGCCTGGCCTGGTGGTGGGTGGTGCGCCGGGAGAACTTGACACCCCCGCCAAGGGCATCGCTCTCGGAAATGGTGAAAGCGGTGGTCGACGGCTTCTGGGCGCTGATGCTGCCGGTCATCATCATCGTCGGCCTGCGCTTCGGTATCTTCACCCCGACCGAAGCCGCAGTGGTCGTCGCCGTCTATTCGCTGTTCGTCGCGACCTGCATCTATCGGGAATTGAAACCGTCGCAGCTTTACGAGGTGTTCGTCTCCTCGGCCCTGACGACGAGCATCGTGATGTTTCTGGTGGCAGCGGCGCTGGTATCGTCTTGGCTCATCACCGTGTCCGAGATTTCGGCACAGATCGTCGCCCTGCTCAAGCCTTTCATGGGCAACAACACGCTCCTGATGCTTGCGATCATGGTCGTGGTGGTGATCGTGGGAACGGCCCTCGACATGACGCCGACCATCCTCATCCTCACGCCGATTCTGATGCCGATCGTCAAGGCGGCGGGCATCGATCCCGTCTACTTTGGTGTTCTCTTCATCATCAACAATGCGATCGGCCTGATCACGCCGCCGGTCGGTATCGTGCTCAACGTGGTTTGCGGCGTCTCCAGGATCAGCATGGAGGACATCATCAAGGGCGTCTGGCCCTTCTTGATTGCGCAGCTCGTGGTTCTGTTCCTGATGATTCTGTTCCCGGGGCTCGTAACAGCCCCTGCCAAATGGTTCGCCGGCTAGACGCGTCGGCAACAAAAGAAGGACAAGCGAAAATGGCCGCAAGGATCATGATCCTCAACGGACCCAATCTTAATTTCCTCGGCATCCGCGAGCCCCACATCTACGGCTCGACGACGCTCGATGAGATCGAGGCGAGCTGCCGCGCGCTGGCCGACCAGCTCGGCGTTTCGATGTCGTTCCATCAATCGAACATGGAGGGTGAACTCGTCAGCCTGATCCAGTCCGCCCATGGCAACGCGGACGTCATCATTATGAATCCCGCGGCCTATTCATTCACCTCGATCGCGCTGATCGATGCGCTGAAGATTTTCGAGGGTGTGAAGATCGAGGTGCATATCTCGAACATCCACGCGCGGGACGAGCTGCACCGCCACTCGATCACGTCGAGCGCCTGCACGGCGGTCATTTGCGGACTGGGTCCCTATGGCTATCTCGCCGCGATGCTCGCGGCCGTCCAACGGCTGGGGCAATTGCCTGAGACCATCGCACCGGCTCTGCGCGGGCTTGCGGCCGGCGGCAAGGCGTAGGCATGGAGGGCGCAATGCGCGGCACGGGATTTCTGGCGATCTGGAGCGACGTCGAGGCTCACGACCTGACCGACTACCGGCATTGGCTGACGCGTGAGCACACGACCGAGCGCGTGACGACGAAGGGTTTCCTGGCATCGCGTGTCTTCCGCGCGGCAAGGGACGACATCAACCGCTTCTTTATTCTGTATGAGCTGGAGACGCCGGAGGTCCTCGACGGCGAGGCCTATCTGACGCGCCTCAACGCACCGACGCCGTGGTCACAGCGCATCATGCCGAAGCTCGGCAATTTCGTGCGGGGCGGCGGTGTCATGATCGCGCGGGCAGGGCGGGGCGAGGGCGCATCGATCGTGGCGCTGCGGATCGAGAGGTTGCCGAAAGATCCCCAAGGTTTGGCGCGGGCGCTCGTTGCGTGCGACGGGGTTGCCGCTGTGCAGATCGGTGGGACCGACGAGGCGCGGACGTCGGTGCGGACCGCTGAGAAGGGCATGCGGAAGAACGAAGACTTTTTTGCTGGGCTTTTGCTGATCGAGGCGCTCGACGTCGCGTCGCTGCAGGCCGCCTTGCGGAAAGCCGCGGAAATTGCCGCCGACGTCATGGCCGGGGCGAGCGAGCCGGAAGTTTATCAAAGCATGTTTGCGCTCGACGCCCGTATCGCGGATTTCGGCTGATGACAACGTTCTCGCTAGGAACTCTTGCGCACCATTGAGGCTTGACTCAGCGGGCCAGCGTCGCCGCCGATTTGCTGGCCTGCACGGCCCCGCCTCCAAGCCCCCATACCCCCCAGGGTGGGGCCGTGTCTCTTCGCAGGAGACACAATGCCCGAGCCAACCGATCACGACATCAGAGAACGCGCGCACCGCTTGTGGGAACAGGCGGGCAAGCCGGAAGGCCGCGAGGAAGAGTTCTGGCACGCGGCCGAGCAGGAGCTGCGCAACGAGGACAAGTCGAACCCCATGCGGACGCCGGATACGCTGTGACCGACAAGAGCTGCCCATTCTGCCACGGTCTGGGATGGGTCTGCGAAAACCATCCGCTCCGCGCCTGGAGCGACGAATTGGGCGGCTGTCGATGCGGTGAGGGCATGCCCTGCACCTGCAACGCGACGGAAGATCCCGAAACAAGGGCGGTGATCGTCGAAGCGGACACGACGTGGCATTGAAGGACTTGGCATTGAAGGAACTGGCATTGAAGGCGGAACAGAGCCTTCCAGCAGGAATTTAGGTTGTGAGCAGCACGGGCTGCGACGCAGGCCCGGGGCTACGGCGGGGTTTGCGGTGGACGAGCGGCAAAAGATAGAGCACCAGATCGAACTTGCAACGCGAGCGGCAGCCCTTGTCAAAGACGAAACCACTGTCCAGCGATTCAGGAGCTTCGCCGAGGAGCTGAAGCAAAAGCTGCTTCGCATGATGCGGCGCGGCAAGGTGCGAGCGCGCGCGTACGAACTCTGGGAGCAGGCCGGTCGCCCGGTCGATCGGGATGTGGAGTTTTGGCTCGAGGCCGAACGGCAGATCGAAGAAGAGCGCGATCAGCGGAGGCCCTCGGATTCCTCAGACAAACGGTAGAAGTTCCGGTAGCCACATCGGTAGCGAACAAGCTTCGGCCGCGCGTTCCCGGACAGAGAAAAAGCCGCCGAGTTCTTCACCTGGCGGCTTCAAAAGTCCGTAGCTGTTGGTCGCCTCTCCAGCCTCGTGCGTACCGCCGTTACCTTGTTTGCGGCCATGCAAGTTCAGTCTAGGCCAAGGCGCTCGATTCTGCTGTGACCTGAAGCACACATTGGAAGGACGATGTCGGCAAGCCTGGGAGGGCACCGACTTTGATGGGACTGCTCCGTCATTGCTTTACGCGCCGGCCGCGACACCCAGGCGGCCTATGCCTGGAAGCTTCAGCGCGGGGCGGCGGATGTCGAGGCCGAGCACCGCGCCGAGGAAATTGATCTCGACCCCTTCGACCCAGCCGATGGTCATGCCGAGATAGCCCGACAGCGAAGCGTAGAGTCCGGTGCCGGACGCCGTGATGCCGGCCCAGCGTCCGCTGTAGGGAAAGTCCTTGCCGATGGCGGTCGGCGGCAGCACAGCGCGTAGCTCGGGAACGGCGTCGAGCGCCGCCTGCACGAAGGTGTTGGAATTCGGTCCCGGCCAGGCGCTGTAGTCGCCATAGGCGCGGAACCTGTAATTCTCGATGACGGCGCGGATCTTGGGAATCAGCGCTTCGGCCCGCGCGCCGTCGACGGCGACGACCGTTTCCGGGAGGGCGCCGAACCAGCGGCCGTCGGGCGCAAAGCCGTTGCTGCGAACAGGGTCGCCCCAGGCCGTGTAGTCGTATCGGCTGTACGTCGGGGCGCCCTTCTCCTTGACGACAATCCAGGTGTGGACGGCAAAAATACTGCGCCAGCGCACGGTGCGCGCGGCGAACACGCGGATCAGCGCATCCGGATTGGCGGATGCGGGCGGCAGCAGGCCGGCGCTGGAGCGATCCGCGGTCTGCCAGTTGCCGCGGCCGTCGCCGCGCAAATAATAGCGGCCGGCCGATACGCCGATCGGCAGGAAGATCAGCAGCAGGAACAGAATCAAGAATTTCCTCAAGGGCAAATGGCGGTCGGGCGGGACGATGCCACCAATATAGTTCGCAAGGCACGCCGCGCCAGCGCTCTCCTGCTCTTGCATTCGGGTGGTGCGGCCATATGTTGCGTCCATGAGGAAGTTGTCGCTCGTCGAGGACCAGGCCATCCAGGCGCGAATCGCGTACATCGCGGGCGCCGAGATTTTCGATCGCCTGTTCGCCGGCATCCGGTTCGACGAGATCGACGGTAATCTGCTGTTTGCCATCGCCAGCGACGAGGATTGCGCGGCCGAGATCGAGGACGAGTTCTCGCACCAGCTCGCTGTGGTCGCCACGCAGATCCTCGCGCAGAGCGTGGACGTGGTCGTGGTGCTGCCGAAGGTCCTGCAATAGCCGCCTGTCCGTTAGCTTCTGCCCGCTCAGGCCGCTTGCCTTCCCCCGCTGTCTCTGCTTTTCAACGCAATTGCAAAATTGTAATGACGTCATTGGGCGCTCAGGCCCGAGGCGCGTTATCGACGGAGCTCGACGGGAGGGCTCGTCGTCGCTCGCCTCTATTTGCGAAACAAAGTTGGATACACATTGGCGCCCACCAGGAAAGCCCGGGCCACGACCGGCGCGATAAAGACAAAAAGCAAGAGCTCGAAAAGCAAAGGCTCGATAAGCAAAAGCGCGAAACGCAAGAGCACGAAGAGCACGAGCTCGAGAAGCACGAGCTCGACAAGCCAGCGCCTGGACAAGAGCGCCTCGCGTGCCGCGGTCGCCTCCTCATCGCCGCTCGGCATGCTGGCGCTGCATCTGCTCGAGCAGTGGGAGAAGTCCGGCCGCGACGGCCTCGTCTTCCTCTGCGACGACGAGAGCAGGGCGGAGCGGTTGGGCGGCGTGATCCACGCCCTCGATTCCTCGGTCGACGTGCTGGTGTTTCCGCGGCTGAACACGCTGCCCTTCGACGGCCTCGAGCCCTCCCGCGAGATCGCGGGCCGGCGCAGCTCGGTGCTGCGGCGTCTCGCGAAGGCAAAGAAGCCCGTCTTCCTGGTGTCCACCGCGGAAGCCATCATGGAACGGCTGCCGCTGCCGGCGAGCTGGTCGCGGTCGAGCCTCACGCTGAAGGTGGGCGCGCCCTATTCCGGGCCCGAGCTGGAGACGCGGCTGGAAGCTCTCGGCTACGATCTCGACGAAGAGGCGGAGTATCCGGGCGGCGTCCTGTTCCACGGCAAGACGTTCGAAGTGTTTCCCGCCGGCGCGCTCGCTCCCTTCCGGATCGAGCATTCCGGAGACACGATCCGCAAGATCGTCGCGGTCGATCCCATCGAGCACGAGGTCGTCTACGAGACCGCCGAATTGATCATCGATCCCATGTCCGAGCGGATCGCACTGGGAGCTACGCGCGGACAGCGGGCGACGCTGCCGGATTATTGCAGCCGCGCGCGATGGATCGCGGATGCCGGGGTATCGGCTCACGCCGAGAGCTGGCTGGGCACGATCGAGGACGCCGCCGGCCGCAGGGATGCGGAGCGCGAGTATCTGGGGCAGGCGGACTGGAAGCAGCTGAAGAAGCGCATCAGCGTGCTGCCGCGAAAGGCCGCCTTCATCTCGACGCCGGAGTTCTCGAAGCTGGCCTCGCCGCGCAAGGCGCTTCGCGCCTTCGTCGCCGACATGCAGCGCGGCGGATCGCGGCTGCTGTTCGTCGCAGCCGTCGAGGACGACCTTCGCGCGATGGAGCGCATGAGCGGCATCAAGGCGGAGCGGCTGGCCGATTGGAGCGAGGTGACGAAGGCACGGAGCCGCGAAGGCGCGCTGCTGGCCGATTTCGACGCGGGGTTCATTGGCGCCGGCCGCAAGCCGCTCGTCGTCGTGACCGCCTCCGACGTGCTCGGCAGCCGGGCCCATCATCCCCAGCCGATGGCGCGAGCCTGGAACCCGGCATTCGATCATCCTGATGTGCCCGAAAAGGGCGCCGCCATTGTCCATCTGCAACGCGGGCTCGCCGTGCTCGATGGCTTGCAGACCCTCGACATGGGCAAGGGATCGCGACGCGAGATGATCAGGCTCAAATTCGCGGGCGACAATGCCGTGCTCGTACCGCCGTCCGATCTTGCCGTGATCTGGCCCTATGCTGGCGAGCCCGGCAAGCTGACGCTCGACAAGGCGGACGGCAGCAGCTGGTGGGCGCGGCGCACCGAGGCGGAAGCGGAAATCCAGGTCGCCGCCAAGGCTCTCGCCAAACACATCAGCCAGCGCCTCCGCCGTCGTGCACCAAAACTGGTGCCACCGGGGCCGGCCTACGAAAAGTTCGTCGCGCGGTTCCCCTATTTCACGACAGTGGACCAGGGCCAGGCGATTCAAGACGTCCTCGACGATCTTGCGGCGGGCCATCCCATGGACAGGGTGATCTGCGGCGACGTCGGCTTCGGCAAGACCGAGGTCGCGCTGCGGGCGGCGGCCGCAGTGGCGCTGTCGGGCAAGCAGGTGGCGATCGCGGCGCCGACCACCGTGCTGGCGCGGCAGCATGTCGAAACCTTCCGCAAGCGGTTCGGCCCTCTCGGCATCGAGGTGGGAAGCCTGTCGCGAGCCAGTTCAGGCCCGGAGACGCGAGAGACCAAGGAGGGGCTGCGGCGCGGCGCGCTGAAAGTCGTGGTCGGCACGCAGGCGCTTGCGGCAAAGGACGTGAAGTTCGCCGACCTCGGCCTCGTCATCATCGACGAAGAGCAGCATTTCGGCGCAGCGGAGAAGGCGAAGCTTTCAGGCCTCGCCAAGGGAGCCCATTCGCTGTGGATGAGCGCGACGCCGATCCCGCGAACGCTCGCGGCGGGACTTGCCGGCTTCCGGGATCTCAGCGTGATCGCCTCGCCGCCGGTTCATCGCCTTCCCATCGTGACCAGGATCGCGCCGCTGTCCGACGCTGCCATCGCCGCGGCGCTGCTGCGCGAGCGCAGGCGGCATGGTCAGAGCTTTCTGATCTGCCCGCGCATCCAGGATCTGGAGCCGATGCTGGCCCGTGTGCAATCGGTGGCACCGGAGCTGCGCATCGTCTGTCTTCACGGCAGACTGCCCGTGGACGAGATCGACGACCGCATGATGAGTTTCGTCGATGGCGAGGCGGACGTGCTGCTGGCGACCAATATCGTGGAAAGCGGTCTCGATATTCCGCGCGCGAACACCATCGTGGTGTGCTGGCCCGAAAAGTTCGGGCTTGCGCAGCTGCATCAGCTCAGGGGACGGGTGGGACGCGGCGGCACGCGCGCCTTTGCCCATCTGCTGACGGAATCGACCTCGGAGCAGTCCGAGAAACGTCTGGCGGTGCTGGAGGAGTTCAGCAAGCCGGGTGCCGGCTTTGCGATCAGCGAGCGCGACCTCGACCTCAGGGGCGCCGGCGATCTGTTCTCGGAACAGCAGTCCGGGCATGTCCAGGTGTTCGGACCGGTGCTCTACAGTCACCTTCTGAAGCGGGCGTCCGAGCGAGGCAGCGATACCGGCGCCGATCTGTGGGTGCCTGATCTCAATATGCCGTTGGCTGACATGCTGCCTGAAGGCTACGTGCAATCGGAAGCGGTCCGGCTCGAGATCTATGGCCGCGCTGCCAGGTGCCGAAACGACGACGATCTGGAAGATCTGGAGGAGGAGATCTCGCGTCGTTTCGGCAGGCTGCCGCCGGAGGCCCGCGACTTCTTCGCATCCGCCAGGCTCCGGATCGATTGCAAGCGGCGCGGCATCGTCAGGCTCGATGTCGGGCCCGAGGCCGTCGCCGCGACTTTCCTGCCGGGGCGGCTGCGGAAATCCAGGGGGAAGTCGCAGGCGGGAGCGCTACAGCGCGACGGCGACCGCGTCGTCTACGCCGGTCGCCGTGATCAGGACCCGTTCAGGCGCGTCGAGGAATTCCTCGAACTCCTCGACGCATGAGGATCATTCGGTCTGCTCGACTGCCGCGGGCATTTTCGCCACCGACATCAGCGAGCGAGCCACCTGGTTGAGGAGCTGATCGGCGTTCTCCTCCTCGGCGAGTGATTTCGACAGCAGCGCGACAATGGCACTGTGGCGAAGCTGCTGGGCGAGGTTGCGCGCCGTGGTGTAGCCCGCGATCTCGTAGTGCTCGACGCGCTGCGCCGCGCCGATCAGGGCGAGGTCGGCCGCCGCGTCCTCCTTGTCCTCGCCCTCGGCCATGATCTCCTGGCCTTCCTCGACGAGGCCCATCATGCCCTTGCAGGGCTTGGCGCGGGCGGATTTGCCGAGCATTTCGAAGCATTCGTTGATGCGCTCGACCTGCGCTTCGGTCTCCGCGAGGTGCTGCTCGAACAGCTCGCGCAACTGGTCGAAGCGGGCGGCCTCCGCCATCTTGGGAAGCGCCTTGGTCAATTGCTTCTCGGCATGCAGGATATCGCGCAGCTCGTTGATGAGCAGATCGCCGAGACCGGCTTCGTCCGCCGGCGGCGAGCTCTCGGTGACGATGGCCGAGGCCGGACCCGGTTCGCCCGCCTGGATTGCCGGCGACTCCGTGAAGACCCAGTCGCCGCCCTCGTTCCATGGGCCACGCGTGTCGATCTCGCCATGATCGCCGGCACCGGTGGAATCGTTGAAGAACTGGTCGACGAGGCCGGGCGTCGGGGCAATGCGGCCGATGCTGAAGGCCGGCTTGCCCATGCTCTCGAGCGCCAGCGCGAACGCCTTCATGTGCGTGATCTCGCGGGTCATCAGGAACTGCAGCGCGTCCTTGCTGCCGGCGTCGTCGCAGAAATTGATCAGCCGCTCGTAGACGATCTTGGCCCGCGCCTCTGCGGCGATGTTGCTGCGCAGATCGACGTCGAGCTCGCCGGTGATCTTCAGATAGTCGGCGGTCCAGGCATTTCCCTGCGAGTTGAACAGATTGACTCCGCCGCCGCCCGCGATGGCGATGAGGGGATCGGCTTCGGCCGCCTGGCGGTCGAATTTCGACGGCTTGAGATGCATCCGCGCCAGCGTGCCGACCACTTCCAGATGGCTGAGCTCTTCGGTGCCGATGTCCATCAGGAGGTCCTTGCGATCGGGATCCTCGCAGTTCAACCCCTGGATCGAGTACTGCATCGCGGCAGCGAGCTCGCCATTGGCGCCGCCGAACTGCTCCAGCAGCATGTTGCCGAAGCGGGGATCCGGCTCGTCGACGCGAACGGTGAACATCAGCTTCTTGACGTGATGATACATGGTGGACTCTCGGTGCAGGAGGGAGTGGAAAGAAGGTGAGTCCCGAACGGGCGGCTTCAGCGTTCGTTCCTAGCGAAACGACCTGCGCCGATGATATCAGGCGCAGGTCGTTCGAAGTCGATCGGCAGGATTGTGGACGTGTTCGTTTAGCGCTGGTCCGGACGCTTGGCGGGCGGCCCATTCTTGTTGCCCGGTGCGCCCTGAATATGCGACGGGTCCTGCGATTGCACGGCGGTGTTGCCAGTGGAGCTCGTCGAATTCGATCCAACGGTTTCACCGGGCTTGGCGGCCGGACCGTTCTTGTTGCCGGGCTGTCCGGCAATGCCGGCACCCGAATTCTGCGCGCTCGGCGCGGACGAAACGTCAGGTTTGCTGGCCTGCGCCCAGGCTGCTCCAGGCAGCACGAGAGCGGCGAGGATAACGGCACCTGTGAACTTCATCTCGGTGTTCTCCGACTGATGCCCCATCTCCTCGAACGCCGGTGACCTGCGCGCGTTCCCTGTCGTCGTCAACTCGACAGCGTCGGCTCACCGTGTGACGACGAACTATCCCGGCAGCGGCGCCTCCACGACGTCGAGCAGCGCGCCGAGGCCCTGTCGCAAACGGCGCGTGGCGATGCTCTCGGTGGCGAGACCGAACACCACGAGGGATCGCCCGGTCATCGCATAAACGTGCCCGAAGTCGAACGCGGGCATCTGCCCTTCCGGTTGATTGGTGTCGATCAACCCGACCCAGCTGCGTCCCTCGGCGACGGCAGGCAAGGTGAAATTGACGACGTCGTGATGGGCGTTGTAGATCAGCAGCATGGTTGCGTCCGAGCCGCGGCGCTTGATCCCGGTCTCCTGGGCGCGGCCGTCGAGCAGCAACGCGAAGCATTTGGCGTTGCCGTCCTGCCACTGTTCCGTCGTCATTTCCTCCCCGGACGGCGCGAGCCACGTCACGTCCTTCACGTCCAGCTCTTCATTGTGGGAGCCGACCAGGAAGCGGCTGCGGTAAAGAATCGGAAACGCCTTGCGCGTGGCGATCAGCTTGCGCGTGAATTCGCGCAGGCTGCGGCCGTTGGCGGTGATGCCCATCCAGTCGAGCCATGTGGTCTCGTTGTCCTGGGCGTACGCGTTGTTGTTGCCGTGCTGAGTGTGTCCGAATTCGTCGCCGGCAAGCAGCATGGGCGTGCCGTGAGACAACAGCATGGTCGCCAGCAGATTGCGCTTCTGGCGCTCGCGCAGCGCAATGATGTCCGGATCGTCCGTCGGTCCCTCGGCGCCGCAGTTCCAGGAATGATTGTTGCTGTGGCCGTCGCGATTGTCCTCGCCATTGGCTTCGTTGTGCTTGTCGTTGTACGAGACGAGATCGTTGAGATTGAAACCGTCATGGGCGGTGACGAAGTTGACGCTGGCCCATGGCCGGCGTCCGCGCTTGTTGAAGAGATCGCCGGATCCGGACACGCGCTTGGCGAAGTCCGCGATCGTGCCTTCGTCGCCCTTCCAGAAAGCGCGCACGGTGTCCCTGAACTTGTCGTTCCACTCCGCCCATCCCGGCGGAAACTGACCGACCTGATAGCCACCAGGACCGATATCCCAGGGCTCGGCGATCAGCTTGACGCTGGAGAGCACGGGGTCCTGGCGGCAGGCGTCGAGGAAGCCGCCGCCTTCGTCGAACCCATAGGGTTCGCGTGCCAAAATGGTGGCGAGGTCGAAGCGGAAGCCGTCAACCCGCATCTCGGTCGCCCAGTAGCGCAGGGAGTCCGCGACCAGTTGCAGCACGCGCGGGTGCGACAGGTTCACCGTGTTCCCGGTACCGGTGTCGTTGATGTAATAGCGCCGCTGGTCCGGCAGCAGGCGGTAATAGCTGGCATTGTCGATGCCCTTGAATGACAGGGTTGGGCCGAGATCGTTTCCTTCGGCGGTGTGATTGTAGACGACGTCGAGGATGACCTCGATGCCATGGGCGTGGAACTGGTTGACCATGGCCTTGAATTCGTTCGCGAACGGCGTCTTGAGGTAGCGCGGCTCCGGGGCGAAGAAGGCGAGGGAGTTGTAGCCCCAGTAATTGCGCAGGCCTTTCTCGACCAGATAGCTGTCGTCGACGAAGGCATGGATCGGCAGCAATTCTGCACTGGTGATGCCGAGCGATCGCAAATAGGCCGGAACTTCCGAATGCGCGAGACCGGAGAACGTGCCGCGATCTGCGTCCGGTACCAGCGGATGCAGCTGGGTAAAGCCCTTGACGTGCATCTCGTAGACGATCGTCCGCTCCCATGGCACTTCCGGCTTGCGCGCGGCGCCCCAGGTGAAGGCCGGGTCGATGACGCGGCATTTCTGCATCAAGGGCGCGCTGTCGCGTTCGTCGTAGGAGAGATCCTTGTCGGCATGGTCGAGCTGGTAACCAAACAGCTCCGGTCCCCAGCGCAACCGGCCGACCAGCTGCTTGGCGTAGGGATCGAGCACGAGCTTGTTGGGATTGAAGCGGTGTCCCGCGTCGGGTTCGTAGGGGCCATGGACGCGGTAGCCGTAGACGGTGCCGGGACGGGCCGCGGGCAAATAGCCGTGCCAGACTTCGTCGGTATATTCGGGGAGCTCGATCCGCTCTAATTCGGTCTCGCCGTCGTCGTCGAACAGACAGAGTTCGACCTTGGTCGCATGGGCGGAAAACAGCGCGAAATTGACGCCGAGCCCGTCCCAGGTGGCGCCGAGCGGAAACGGCTTGCCCTCGCTGATGCGGGAGCGGCGCAGGCTTGAGGCCGCTCGCGTCAGGGCGTCATCCGAATGTACTTGTTGATCCATCGTTCCCCCCGAACAGCCCTTCAAGAATTTGGTGCAGTTGCCGTCACTTCCGCGTCGCCTGCTCGCCGACGGTCGCCGAAGCGATCACGGCGACAGGAGGCACATCGTCCGGCTTGGGCAGCGTGGTTGCCCTTTGCAGCGCCGCCTCCTTGCTGATGGCCGCAATCGAGTTGCCGGTCCGCTCGACGATGCTGGTCAGCTCCGCGTCGGAAAGTCCGAGACGCTTTCTGACGAGGCGCACCTGAGTACGGTCGGCCAAGTCGAGCTTGTTGCGGATCGGTTGCGGCTTCGGGCGGCGCATGGTGAGAACTCCTGTGTAGAATTGCAACCGTCGCCCACGCGATTCCGTTCCCCATTTGCAACAGTGATCTTCCCCACCCATCGTCGCCGCACCTCGGCCCAAAAGTGCACACAACGGGTGTGGCGCCGGCCTGAGGAACGAATGCCTGCATCTCGGCTTTTCCCGTCCTGAGCATGCTCAAGCGATCGTAAAATCGAGCCGAAGCGTGCTGTTACTTCCAGCCACGCAAAGGCGGCCAGGTTTGAGTCACAGATTGGGAATGGCCGGGCAAGCGCGACACCACGGCCCTCGATGCCTTGATCATGGGGTCTGCTTCAATCTCTGGGCGCCGACGGCGCAATCGGTTGAATTGCTCGAGGCCGGCCGGCCGCCACTCCGGATGACGCGCGACGAGGACGGCTGGTACCAATCGTTGAGTCCCACCGCGCATGTCGGCACGCGCTATCAGTTCAGGATCAACGGAGACCTGGTCGTTCCCGATCCGGCCTCGCTCTTCCAGCCCGACGACGTCGGGGCGCCGAGCGAGGTGATCGACGCCGCGGCGTTCCGGGATTCGGTGCTCTATCCCGGCCGCCCCTGGGCGGAAGCCGTGATCTACGAGCTGCATGTCGGCACCTTCAGCGAGGAAGGCACCTATGCCGGCGTCGAGAAGAAGCTGCCCTATCTGCGCGATCTCGGCATTACCGCAATCGAGCTGATGCCGCTCAATGACGTCCCCGGCCGGCACAATTGGGGCTATGACGGCGTGCTGCTGAATGCGCCGAATGCACGCTACGGCAGGCCGGAAGACCTCAAGCGGCTGTTACGCGCGGCGCATGCCCTCGACATCATGGTCTATCTCGATGTCGTCTATAACCATTTCGGGCCGCAGCTGAATTACCTGCACCTCTATGCGGAAAGCTTCTTCACCACGCGCCACAGCACCAGCTGGGGCCCGGCCGTCAATCTCGAGGGACACGACGGCGCGTTCGTGCGCGAGTTCCTGATCGAGAACGCGTTGATGTGGCTGCGCGACTACGGGTTCGACGGCTTGCGGCTGGACGCCGTTCACGCCCTGAAAGACGATTCCGACCGCCATTTCCTGATCGAGCTTGCCGAGACGGTTCGCAGTCAGCTGCCGGGCCGGCGCGTGCATCTGATGCTGGAGAACGAGGCCAATCAGGCCCGCTTGCTCGACCGAGCGCAAGGGCGAACCCGGCTCTATGACGCGCAATGGGGCGATGATTTTCACAACGCGCTCCACGTCCTGCTGACGGGCGAGGACGAAGGCTATTATCGCGCCTTCGCAGACAGGCCGCTCGAACATCTCGCGCGAGCGCTCACCGAGGGCTTTGCCTACCAGGGCGAAGTCTTTCCGCTGCATGACGAACCGCGCGGCGAGCCGAGCGCGCATCTGCCGCCTGAGGCCACCATCTTCTTCGCCCAGAACCACGACCAGATCGGCAACCGCGCGTTCGGGGAGCGGCTTTCCGCGCTGGTAAGTTCGGAGAAGCTGGACCAGGCCGTGGCGCTGGTTCTCTTGAACCCGCACATTCCGATGTTGTTCATGGGTGAGGAAGCCGCGGCCGAGACGCCATTCTTGTTTTTCGCTGACTGGTCTGGCGAAGCTGCCGAGCTGACGCGGGAAGGGCGGCGCAAGGAGTTCTCGCATTTCAAAGCATTCTCGACGCCCGACATGCGCGCCAGAATTCCGGATCCGTGCGATGAAAAAACCTTCGCGGCATCGAAGCTCGACTGGACCAGCATCGACCGCTCTCCCGCCAGCGCCAGGTTTCGCGGCCTCACAACCCGATTGCTGAAGCTACGGCGCGAGAAGATCGTGCCGCTGATCAAACGGGGTTTCGTGTCGGCTCGTTGCAAGTTGCTGGGAGAGGACCAGCGTAAGGGCGGCCTGGACGCTCGTTGGCGGACGGAGAACGGAGACATCTTGCAGATTGTCGCCAATTTCGCGGACGGCGAACTGCCCATGCCGGCGCTGGTTGCGGGCGAGAGCCTATGGCGATCGGGCGCGGCCGAGGCGCCGCCCCTGTTGCCGAACGACATCATCGTGCGGCTTGGCCAGGAGGCGTGATGGAACCGCGAGGAACGCTTCCGAAAGCTTTCCGTTAGCGGAGTAAATCTCTGGAGCCGCTTCATGACTGAATATCCAAAGCCGCCTTTCCCGCCGCAGCAGCAATCGATGCCCGGCTCGACGCGCGCGATGAATCCTCGACCGGATCACGGGGAGGAAAGTTACAGGGGCTCCGGGCGGCTGGCCGGAAAGAAGGCAATCATCACCGGAGGCGACAGTGGCATCGGCCGCGCGGTCGCGATCGCCTATGCCCGGGAAGGTGCCGACATCGTCATCGCCTACTTGAACGAAGAGGAGGATGCCGCCGAGGTCAAGACGCTGGTGGAGCGCGAGGGACGCAAGGTCGTCCTGATCCCCGGCGACATCCGCAATCCCAATCATTGTCGCGCAATCATCCAGCGCACCGTCGAGACGTTCGGCGCAATAGACATCCTCGTCAACAACGCGGCGCATCAGGACACCTTCAAGGAGATCGCCGATATCAGCGACGAGGAATGGCAGCGGACGTTCGAGACCAACATTCACGCCATGTTCTATCTCACCAAGGCTGCGGTCCCCCACATGCGCCCGGGAGCGGCGATCATCAACACCGCGTCGGTGAACTCCGACATGCCGAATCCGACCCTGCTGGCCTATGCCACGACCAAGGGCGCCATTCAGAATTTCACCGGCGGGCTCGCCCAGATGTTGGCGGCGAAGAGCATTCGGGTCAACGCGGTCGCCCCGGGTCCGATCTGGACGCCGCTGATCCCGTCGACGATGCCGGAGGACAAGGTGAAGAACTTCGGCAAGCAGGTGCCGATGCAGCGGGCCGGCCAGCCGGCCGAACTCGCGACCGCCTATGTCATGCTCGCCGATCCGCTCTCGAGCTACACATCGGGAGCGACCCTGGCGGTCACCGGCGGCAAGCCCTTCATCTGACCGAACCTGCAACGAGAACGTGGCAGCCCCGCGGGGCCGCCACGTCCAGTACGTCTTCACCAGCACGCCGTGACCAGCAGGTCTCGATCAAGCAGCGCTGGACGCCTTGGCATTGACGCCCTTGCGAAGCGCCACCGTGTTCAGCTTGGTGTTGGCGGCCTTCTCTTCGTTCAGGTTCGTCGTGAGGAAGCGCACGATGTCGTCGTGCCCGAGTTCCTCCGCCCAGGCGATCAGCGTGCCGTAGCGGCACATTTCATAATGCTCGACGGCCTGTGCGTTGGCCACGATCGCGGCGTCGAGCACGGCCTTGTCCTCGATTTCGCCCGCGGTCTCATCGGCCTCCTTGATGATGCCGTCGATGGCGGGACAGTGTGTGCCACTGGGCTCCTTGCCGAGTTTCGCGAATGCCTTGCCGAGCCTGTCGATCTGCTTGTTGGTCTCTTCCAGATGGGCTTTCAGTCCGGCGACGAGGTCTTTGTTTGTCGCCTTGTCGATCATCTTCGGCAGCGCCTTGAGGATCTGCTGTTCCGCGTAATAGATGTCCTGCAGCCCGTGCAGCAGCAGGTCTTCCATCGATTTGATGTCCTTGGTGAAGAAACCCATAAACGACACTCCTTTAACAATGATGGAACTGGAACGCCGCACAGCCCTAGCTGTTCCATTCCCGTGATTAGATCAGGAGAGCCGAATGAGTGATGGTGCGGATCATCTTGCGGGCCTGCTCGGACGGGCGGCGATGGACGTGTGGGGTGACATGCCGCGCGACATCCAGGAAGCGCTGTTCGAGACCGCCATGAAGGGGCGTCCTGCGGAGCGGGAAGAACTCGCGCGGCTGCTGCACGAGCGGCATCCCCGTACGCTGCATCCGGCGCGGCCGGGCTGACGCCGCGGGGGGAACGATCGGGCAAGAAGCCGATTTTTAAAATGGGGGAGGCGCGGTGAATGGGATTCGACGAAGCCCGCGAGCCGTAGCTCCGCCCAGGATCAAATCGGTGAGTCGATCGGCGTGACTGAAATGATGATCGGAAAATGGTACGACCCGATCTCCCAGAGGTGGATCGTGCCGCGTGAAGCGCACCCGGTGGCGGGCTATTCGCAGTCCAACCCGGAGAAGGGTCCGGAAACCCGCGCATCGGGCGAGGCGCAGCGGATATGGGACCTGTTGGTCGATTGCTGCGCGCGCGGGTGATTCCCGAGCCGCCCCATCATTGGCTTGTGCTGTCGGCAATTCACAGAGTGATGACATAGACCGCGAAGGCAATGATGAGCGCCAGGCTTACGACGGCGGTGCTGATCAATATCTTGCCCATGGCGCGTCCGTGCTGTCTCGCCGCGTCAATGTAACAGTCGCCCTTTTCGTTCCCGAACCGTCAGCTGAAGGCTCCGACTGTTCACATGTGAACAAAGCGTCGGTACCAAATGGCTTGAACTATATCATTTGATATAGATATGGCTGCGCCCGCTCTTATCATTGGCAATCCGGAAAGGCACCGCATGGTGCCGTGACATGGAGACCCGATCGTGCTCAGGCGGCGTCGCGTTCAGCAAACCACCACGCTTCAAGAGCGGCTTGCGGAGTTCACCAGGACCATCCGCAAAAAGGCCGAGTCGTTGCCCGACGGCAAGGAGAGGGATGAGCTCATGAAACGGCTGAGAAGCGCCGACACGGCGTCAAACCTCGACCGTCAATTCGCCGGCGGGGATTGAATTGGCAAGGATTGAACTGGCAAGCACTGAGATGGAAGGCGTCAGCTGCGGTACCAACTCGCCAGATTCCAGGTCGTGACGTCCCATCCCGACATGTCGACCATGAGGTTGTTGACCCCCGCGTTGACGATGTTGCGGGATAGAAGCGGCAGGAACACGTTGGCCTCGCAAAAAGTCTCGTCCACCTTGATCAGCAGCGCGGCGCGCTTGGCCGGATCGAGCTCGTTCTGCGCAGCCTTGTAGGCCTTGTCGGCCTCGGGATCGGACCAGCGCGAGACGTTGCGGCCGAGCCATTTGTTGTCCTTGTTGGAGATCTCCCAGGAGACGCACTGGTTCAGGAAGCGCTCCGGGTCGGGCTGCGGCTGCGTGGTGTTGTACATCTCCATGTCCGCATAGAACTTCGAGTAGGTGTCGGGATTGCCGACGTCGGACGAGAAGAATACCGATGCCGTGACCGCCTTGATCTCGATCTCGATGCCGGCCTTCTGGCAGGCCTGCTTGATGATGGCCTGCGTCTTCTGACGCGGCGCATTGGTCGAGGTCTGGAAGACGAATTTGAGCTTCTTGCCGTCCTTCTCGCGGATGCCGTCCGCGCCCTTGGCCCAGCCGGCTTCGTCAAGGACCTTGTTGGCCTTGTCGACGTCGAACTCGTATTTCAGCTTCGGCGACTTGAACTGTTTGGGTGCGTTGACGAAGCTCGCGGTGGCGGCGCCGCCGCGCCCGTAGATGAACTTCTGGATCGACTCGCGGTCGATCAGCAGGTTGATCGCGCGACGAACGGCGGGATCAGACAGCGTCGGGTGCTTGGTCTTGGGGCTGGAGCGCTCGCCGTCCACCTCGGTCCACGGGTCCGTCGTGTTGAGGATGATGAACTCGACGTTGCCTGACGGCGTGACGTCGAGCTTGCCCTTGCCGCTGGCCTCCATGCGCTTGAGGACCTCCTCCTCCACCTGCATGTTCCATGCAAAGTCATATTCGCCGGTCTGCAGCACGGCGCGCGCCGCGGACACCGCATCGCCGCCGCCCTTGATTTCGAGCGTGTCGAAATGCGGCTGGTTCTTGACGTGATAGTCGGGATTGCGTTCGGCTCGGATCAGGTCCCCGGGCTTGAACTCGACGAATTTGTAGGGACCGGTGCCGACCGGCTTCAGATTGCCGGGCGCCTCGCGCGACTTCGCGCCGACATAGTCGCCGAAATGATGTTTGGGCAGGATCGGACCGACCGAACCGACGAAGGGGTCGGCCCAGAATGGGGTCGGGGCCTTGAAAAGTACCTTGACGGTGTAGTCGTCGATCTTCTCGACCTTGATGTCCTTGTATGAACCGGTGGTGTACGCCGCCGTGGCGAGATCCGAGGCGTATTGCCAGGTGAAAATGACGTCGTCGGCGGTGAAGGGCTTGCCGTCGTGCCATCTCACGCCCTGCTTCAGTTTCCAGGTCACGCTCAGGCCGTCCGGCGAAAGGCCGCCGTTCTGCTTGGACGGAGCCTCGGCCGCAAGGCAGGGGACGAGGTTGCCGTCCTTGTCCCAGCCGGCGAGCGGCTCGAAGAAGACGCGCGAGGCGATCTGGTCCTTGGTGCCGAGCGCGAAATGCGGATTGAGCAGCGTCGGAGCCTGCCAGAGCAGGATCTTCAGCGGGCCGCCGCCGCCGGCCTTGGTCGGCTTGTAGGGCAGGGTGGCATCCGCCATCGCCACGTCGTTCCAGACCAGGATCTGGCTCGCGACCGGTGCTGCGATCCCGATCGCAGCCATCGTCTGCATGAATGAGCGTCGCGACAGCGTGCCCTGCTTCACCTGCGCGATGGACTTGCGGATTTCGTTCTCGTTCATCGGATGATCCCCACTTTACAGACAAGTCGTTACCGGCCATGGCCCATCATGTTTCATCGAGGGCGAGGCGGCAATGCCGACAGGGTCAGAAAACCCTGCGGCGAAATGACGAATGTGCGGAGGTTTGAAGCCGGGATGGAGCCGAGCGCAAACCAGGATAGGTCCTGCCGCGCAGGCGGCGCCCCGGATTGCGCTTCGCTCCATCGGGCTAGGACAACGATCCGTGCTGTTTTGCCGTGATGCGCCTCACGCTTGCGCAGGTGCCTTCGTTCCCCACATGCGGACGAACGGAGAAGCGTCGTCCGCGCCAGGAGACCAATTTGGATTTCCATTTCATTGATTTCGCGCCGCGGAGAAGCGAATACGGTGCCAATCATTTCCGCCGAGTCATGGAGACCAAGATGTCGTTTCGCCTCCCCCTGATCCTTGCGACCGTGCTCGCCGCCTGGTCGGCCGCCGCTTCAGGCGAGACCATCAAAATCGGCGTGACGCCGGGGCAGCACGCCCAGATCTTCGAGGCCGTGAAGCCGATCGCCACCAAGCAGGGTCTCGACATCCAGCTCATCGAATTCTCCGACTACGTCGTGCCGAACGCCGCGCTGGATGCCGGCGAGATCCAGGCCAATTCGTTCCAGAATCAGCCCTATCTGGACAACCAGAAGGCGGACCGCGTGTTGCTGCTGCTGCGCGACAAGGGTGCGATCAAGCTGAAGGACGGCACGGGCTTCAAGCCGACGGTGCTCGATATCACCGAGAATCCCAAGAAGCTGAAGTTCATCGAGGTCGACGCGGCCCAGGCGCCGCGCGCGCTCGACGACGTCGACGCTGCCGCGATCAACACCAATTACGCAACCCAGGCGGGTTTCGATCCTGTCAAGGACCGGATCCTGCGCGAGGACCCGAAGGGGCCCTATGTCAATCTCATCGCCGTTCGCGCCGCCGACAAGGACAGGCCCTGGGTCAAGATCCCGGTGGACAGCTACCACACGGCGGAGGTCAAGGAGTTCGTCCTGACCAAGTTCAAGGGCGCGGTGCTGCCGAGCTGGTAGGCAATCTGCCCAACCAAAGTTCAGCTCGGGACGATCCCGGCGGGCAGGCTTGCGTATGAGCCCTGCGCAATGCCCGCTTGTCTGGAACTGCGGCAACCGACATCATCGGGATCCATCCTCGTCCGACAGGGGTCGTATGAAACGCTTAGCAAACCTGAAACGCCTGGGTTTTTTCACGCGGCTGCTCGACGAGGCCCCGCCCGCCGACCGGTATCGCTTCGCGGCTGAGCAGATCGTGCGCGCAGAGAAGGCGGGCCTCGATTCCGCGTGGATTGCGCAGCACCATTTCCACGAGCGCGAGGGCGGCCTGCCGTCGCCCTTCACCTTCCTCGGTTACGTCGCAGCCCAAACCTCGCGCATCCGGCTCGGCACCGGCATCGTCACCTTGCCGCTCGAGAATGCGGTGCGGGTGGCGGAGGACGCCGCGGTGCTCGATCTGCTCTGCAACGGTCGCTTCGAGCTCGGCGTCGGCACCGGCGGCAATCCCTCGGCCTTTGCCGCCTTCGGCCTCGACAGCGCCCAGCGCAACGAGATCTTTGCGCGCAATCTGGAAATCGTCCGCACCGCGCTGCTGGGCAAGCCGCTCGACGGTGGCGACACGCTCTATCCGCAGCGGCCGCAATTGGACAACCGGATCTGGCAGGCGACGTTCTCTGTGGCGGGCGGCGCGCGTGCCGGCAAGGCGGGCGATGGCCTGTTGCTGTCGCGCACCCAGCCTCGGACCAAGGAGGCGCCGAAGGCAACGCTGGCCGAGATTCAGAATCCGGTGATCGATGCCTATCTCGAAGCGCTGCCGCCGGGACGGGAGCCCCGCATCATGGCTTCGCGCACCGTCTTCGTCGCCGACGACCGCACTGAGGCGATGCACCTTGCCGATATCGGGCTGCGGCGCGCGCTGCCGCAATTTCTCAAGGGCGGCCACGCCAAGCCGGGCGAGACGCTCGAGGAGATGATCGCGGCGTTCGACACCCATGTCGGAGCGGCCGACGACGTCATCGCTTCGCTCCGCGCCGACGCCACGCTGGAGCGGGTGACCGATCTCGTCTTCCAGGCGCATTCGGTCGATGCCCCGCATCCCCATATCCTGCGCTCGATCGAGCTGGTCGCGGAGAAGGTCGCGCCGGCGCTGGGCTGGGCGCGGACCGCACCCGACGTGGCACTGGCGGGTTAGTCGGAATGAACGGAATCGCGTTGCACGAGGCTCAATGATGGGTACCAAGGATATCATCGATACGCTCGCCGGGATCGAACCGGGTTCGGCGCTCGATACCATTCGCGGGCGCCGCCTGCAGGCGCGCGACAACGCGCAGAAGAGCTATCTCTCGCTGTTCGAGCCGATCGACGCCGGCGATGTCTCGCTGGTGGAGCGCGCCGCGGTCGCGCTCTTCGTGATCGGTCTTCACCGCGAGCCCACAACGGCCGGTTTCTACCGGGCGAAGTTAGCTGCGACCGCCGATGGCGCGCGCCTGATCGAAGCGGTCGATGTCGAAATCGCGCGGGGCGAGACCTCGGGCCCCTACGGCGCGTTTCCAGCTGGCCCCCTGTCGGTCGAAAACAAGGCCGGCCTGATCTATCGCGTCAGCGCGGAGCGCAAGCCCGATCTCGGGGACCGGCTCGCTGCGGCTTTCGAACATGCGCATCTGCTGGTGTTCCGCCCGCGCGATGCGGCTGCAGCCGACATGAAGGCTCTGCTCGCCGCCGGCTGGTCGAACACCGGCATCGTCACGTTCTCTCAGCTCGTTGCGTTCCTGTCGTTCCAGGTGCGCGTCGTCACCGGACTGCGCGTGCTCGGTGCCTCGCTCGGGCGCACCGCGAACGCCGCGGCCGGCGCGTAAGGAGGCTGCATCATGAGCGCTGTAAACAATGTCAATCCGCCCGCCGTCTTCACCCAGGATGAACTGGGCTGGGTGTCGTGGATCGATCCGCTGCCCGAAGCCGAGCTGACCGAGCGGCATTTCGCCGGCCTCGTCGATCGGTCCCGTTCCAAGTCCGAGTATTTCCGCCTGCTGGTGCGCGATCCCGAGGTGCTGGAGGCCCGCACCAAGACCGACAAGGACATCTTCTACAACGTTGCCGACGGCCTGCCGCGCGCCGAGCGCGAGCTCGCGGCGGCTGCGACCTCGCGCTACAACGGCTGCATCTACTGCGCCTCCGTGCATGCGCGTTTCGCCAGCACCTATTCCAAGCGCCGCGACGATGTGCAGCGGCTGCTCGACGACGGCGTCGGCGCTGATCTCGGCGAGCGCTGGAATGCGGTCGTCAAGGCGTCGGTGGCGCTGGCTGCGACGCCGATCGCGTTCGGCCCCGACAATATCGATGAGCTGCGCCGCGCCGGTCTCGACGATGCGGAGATCGTCGACGTCATCAACGGCGCGTCTTTCTTCAACTGGGCGAACCGGCTGATGCTGTCGCTCGGCGAGCCCTCGAAATAGGCCAATCTCATCGGCATGGAAATTGCTGGTTGTTTCAACACCTGACAGGATGGAGCCATCCATGAGCAACATCGATCGTCGTACCCTGGTCAAGGGCTCGCTGGCCGCCATGATGGCGGGAGCAGCTTTCTCGCGCGCCGCGGTTGCGCAATCGTCCGAGCCGATTTTGCTGGGCGTCAGCGGCCCCCTCACAGGGCCGAACGCGCAATATGGCACGCAATGGAAGCAGGGCTTCGATCTCGCGCTCGACGAGATCCAGGCTGCGGGCGGCATCAACGGCCGCAAGCTCGCCTATAGTTTCGAGGACAGCCAGAGCGACCCGCGCCAGTCGGTGGCGATCGCTCAGAAGTTCGTCTCCGATCCCAGGATCGTCATGGAGCTTGGCGACTTCTCCAGCCCCGCCTCGATGGCGGCCTCGCCGATCTATCAGCGCGGCGGGCTGGTGCAATTCGGATTCACCAATTCGCATCCCGATTTCACCAAGGGTGGTGACTTCATGTGGAGCACCTCGGTCAGCCAGGCCGACGAGCAGCCGCTGCTGGCGGCCTATGCCGTCAAACGTCTCGGTCTGAAGAAGCTCGCCGTGCTGCACCTCAACACCGATTGGGGTCGCACCAGCCGCGACTATTTCGTCAGGGCCGCGAAGGAGAACGGCGCCGAAATCGCCGTCACCGAAGGCTACATCGCGGAGGAGCGCGACTTCCGCTCCACGCTGGTGCGGGTCCGCGATGCCAATCCGGACGGGCTGATCCTGATCTCCTATTATTCCGACGGTGCGCTGATCGCGCGCCAGGCGCGCCAGGTCGGGCTGAAGCAGGTGATCTGCGCCGCGAGCTCGGTCTACTCGCCGAAATTTCTGGAGCTCGGCGGCGAGGCCGTCGAGGATGTCCATGTCGGCACGCGCTACTTCCCGGAAGACCCGCGCCCCGAGGTGCAGAAATTCATCGCGGGCTTCAAGAAGAAATACAACGGGGTGGAGCCCGACGCGTTCAACGCTTACGCCTATGACGCGATGAACATGGCGGCTGCCGTCGTCAAGATCGGCGGCACCGACCGGCGCGCGATTCGCGACGCCTTTACGAAAGTGAAGGACGTCTCGAGCGTGATCTTCGGCAAAGCGACGTTCGACGTCGAAAGCCGGCGCGTCAAGGGCGCCATGAACGCCGAGCTCGTCGTGCGCAAGGGCCAGTTCGCGCTCTGGGACGGCAAGCCGACCTGAGGGGATCTCCTGCGTGTCTTCCTGGCTCGACTACACGATCAACGGGCTGATCGTCGGTAACGTCTACGCGCTCGTTGCGGTCGGGCTCGCGCTGATCTTCGGCGTCAGCCGGCTGATCAACTTTGCGCAAGGCTCGATCTACCTCGTCGGCGCCTATATCGGCTGGGTCGCGGTGGTGCAGCTGCATACGCCGCTCCCGCTCACCATCATCGTGGTCGCGGTGGCGGCGGCGCTGGTCGGCCTGATCATCGAACGGTTCGGCCTGCGTCCGCTGCAGAACTCGGTGCGCATCGCACCGCTGCTGGCAACCATCGGCATCAGCTTCGTGCTCGATCAGCTCGTGATGCTGACTTTCTCGCCCAATCCTCGCGCATTGCCGAGCCAGTTGCCGGATGTCCGCTTCCAGATCGGCGGCGGCACGATCGGCCCGCTCGATCTGCTCATCGCTGGCGTCGGCATCACCAGCGCGCTGCTGCTGTTCGTGTTCCTGCGCTACAGCAAGCTTGGCTGGGCCATCCGCGCCACGGCCCAGGATCGCGACGCCGCGATGCAGATGGGCGTCGACGTCAACCGCGTCAATCAGGCTGTGTTTGGCATTGCGGCTGCGCTCGGCGGCGTCTCCGGCCTTCTGGTTGGCATGTACTACAACCAGATCGACACCGCGATGAGCCTGCAGGCGACGCTCAAGGGTGTCGTCGCCGAAGTCGTCGGTGGTGCCGGCAACGTGCCGGGTGCGGTGATCGGCAGCCTGCTGCTCGGACTGGTCGAGAGCTACGGTGTCGCCGTGTTCGGCACCAGCTACCGCAATCTGTTCGCCTTCCTGCTGCTGGTCGTGGTGCTCGTGCTGCGGCCAAACGGCCTGTTCGCCAGCGCACGGCAGGCGCCGCCCGAACCGCTCACCGGCACTTTCATCGCGCCGAGCCGCCCGGTGCGGATTCCGCGCTGGGCTCTGCTGATCGCTGCCGCTGTGTTCGCGATCCTGCCACTGCTCCCGGTGTCCTTCTACGTGCTCCAGACCCTGATCAATGCCTGGCTGCTCGGCATGCTCGCGCTGAGCCTCACCCTGGTTGCAGGCACGATTGGTCAGGTCTCGCTGGGACACGCCGCGCTGCTCGCGATCGGCGCCTACACCTCCGCGCTGCTGTCGCTCACGTTCGCCGTCCCGGTCGGCCTTGCCATCATCGCTGGCGGCTTGATGAGTGCTGCGTTGGGCACGGCGTTGATCTCGCCGTCGTTCCGGCTGCGCGGGCACTATGTCTCGATCGCGACGCTCGCGATCGGCGAGATCGTCTCGCTGGTGATCCTGAACTGGGAGAGCGTCACGCGCGGGCCGATCGGCATCTCCGGCATCCCGCCGCTGTCGCTGGCTGGCTATGAGCTGGTCAGCCCGGTTTCGATCTACTGGTTCAGCTTCATCGTGATGGTCGTGCTGGCGCTGCTGCAGGGACGCCTGCTCGGCTCGCATCTCGGCCGCAGCTTTCGCGCCATCCGCGACGACGACATCGCCGCGCGAGCCTATGGCCTCAGCCTGAACCGCTACAAATCGCTGGCGTTCATCTTCGGCGGCTTTGCCGCCGGCGTCAGCGGCGGCATCGCCGCGCATCTCTATTCCTACATCAACCACGAGACCTTCAACACGCAGCAATCCATCCTGGCGCTGACCGTCGTGATCCTCGGCGGGCTCGGCAATGTCGTCGGCGCGATTCTCGGGGCGGTCGCGCTGGTCGGTCTGCCGGAAGTGTTCCGCATCGCGGCGGAGTACCGCATCCTGATCTACGGCATCGTGCTGCTGCTGCTGGTGCGGTTCAGGCCGCAGGGCCTGCTGGGGACGATGTGATGAGCACGACCATGCTGTCCCTGCGCGGGCTGACGCGGCGCTTCGGCGGCCTCACCGCCGTCGACGCCATCGATCTCGATCTCGCCAAAGGCGAGCTGATCAGCATCATCGGCCCGAACGGAGCCGGCAAGACGACGTTGTTCAATCTCGTGACCGGGCTTGACCTGCCGGACGCCGGTACGGTTCGCTTCGAAGGTCAGGACATCACGGGTCTCTCGCCCGAACGGCTCGCCGCCGAAGGCATCGCGCGCACGTTCCAGCTCGGCCGTGTCTTCGGCAATCTCAGCGTCATGGACAACGTGTTGATCGGTGCCCACACGCGGCTGCGTGCCGTCAAGCCGGCCGTGCCGCTGATCGGCCCGCTGCTGGAATTGGGGTTGGCGTTGCTGCGCCCCGCCAGCGTCAGGGCCGAGGAGGAGCGGCTGCGCGAGGACGTGAAGGTCATTCTCGCGCGCTTCGGCGAACGGCTGCTGCCGCGCATCGACCAGCCGGCCTACAGCCTGTCCTACGCCAATCGCCGCCGCGTCGAGATTGCGCGTGCGCTCGCGCTGAAGCCGCGCCTGCTGCTGCTCGACGAGCCGACCGCCGGCATGAACCCCACCGAAACCACGGAGATGCAGGGGCTCGTGGCCGAGCTGAAAGCCGAAGGGCTGACGATCTTGCTGATCGAGCACAAGCTCGAAATGGTGATGCGCCTCTCCGATCGCGTCATCGTCATGGACGAGGGCAAGAAAATCGCGGAAGGCCCGGGCGAAGCGGTGCGCGGCGATCCCAAGGTGATCGAGGCCTATCTCGGCCACGGCCTGACGACGAAGCAGGAGAGCGCGGCATGACGAACCCGCCTCCCGATGCGCTGCTCGCGCTCACCGACGTCAATACCTTCTATGGTCAGGCCCAGGTGCATTTCGACCTCTCGATATCAGTTCCGCGCGGCCACATCGTCTGCCTCCTCGGCGGCAACGCCAGCGGCAAATCGACGACGATGAAGATCATTTTAGGTCTCGTGAAGCCGCGTTCCGGTGACGTGACTTTCGACGGCGCCTCGCTGATCGGGCTGACCACGCCGCAGATCGTCCGCCGCGGCATCGCCTCGGTGCCGGAGGCGCGCCGTCTGTTCGCGGACATGAGCGTGCGCGAGAACATCCTGATGGGCGCCTTCGTGCGCGACGACCGCGAGGCGATCGCGCAGGATCTCGACAAGATGCTGACGCTGTTCCCGAAGCTCGGCCAGCGGCTGTCGCAGCGCGCCGGCTCGCTCTCCGGCGGCGAGCAGCAGATGGTCGCGATGGCGCGCGCGCTGATGAGCCGTCCCAGGATGATCGTGATGGACGAGCCGACCATGGGCCTGTCGCCGCTCTATGTCGACCGCGTGCTGGAGCTGATCCGCACCATCAACCAGGAGGGCGTCTCGGTCTTCATGGTCGAGCAGAACGCCAGCCTCGCGCTCGAGATCGCGCACGAGGCCTATGTGCTGCAGACCGGCAAGATCGTTCTCTTCGGCTCCGCCCGCGCGCTGAAGGACGATCCCCGCATCCGCGACGCCTATCTCGGCGGCTCCGAGGCGGCCTAACTCGATGTCGGCCTTATGGTTCGAGACGCCCGCCGTTGGCGGGCTCCTCACCATGAGGGCATCTCGCAGCGAAACAAGACCTCATCCTGAGGAGCCCGCGCAGCGGGCGTCTCGAAGGATGACCACAAGCATTCCTGCAAAGCGGCTTCCCGGGATTGCACTGGTCAGTATGACCATCTTATGAAAAGATCATACCGCTCGTGCGATAGGCGTGCAGTGGACAGAATGATTGTCGTGACGAAATTATCTTTGCGGGCGGTCGAGCCCCGAATGGTGCTGCTGTTCGGCGGGTTGATCGCGGCCAACATCGCGGCGTGGGCCTGGGCCTTCGCGGCGTTCGGTGACCGGCCGACGGTGATGGCGACCGCGCTGCTCGCTTGGGTGTTCGGCCTGCGCCACGCCGTCGATGCCGACCACATCGCGGCCATCGACAATGTCGTGCGCAAGCAGATGCAGGCAGGCGGCGCGCCGCGCAGCGTCGGTCTCTATTTCGCGCTAGGCCATTCCACAATCGTCGTGGTCGCGACCATGCTGCTCGCGCTCGGCGTCGTCAGCCTTGGTGGCGACAGCCTGCTCAAGGAGATCGGCGGCTTCATCGGCACGTCGGTCTCGGCGCTGTTCCTGCTGGTGATCGCGGCCATCAATCTCGTCATCTTTGCCGGCTTGTGGCGGACGTTTCGCGCGGCACGGGAGCAGGGGATTCACGATGCGGAGGGCCTCGATGCCCTGCTTGCCAATCGCGGCGTCCTCGCCCGGCTGCTCGGCCCGATGTTCCGCCTGGTGACAAAACCCTGGCACATGTATCCGCTTGGCTTCCTGTTCGGGCTCGGCTTCGACACCGCGACCGAAATCGGCCTGCTCAGCATCTCCGCCGGCGAAGCCGCGCGCGGCGCTTCGTTCGCCGATGTTCTCGTTTTCCCCGCGCTGTTCGCGTCGGGCATGGCGTTGGTCGACACCGCCGACTCCGCACTGATGGTGAGCGCCTATCGCTGGGCCTTCGTCGATCCGCTGCGAAAGCTCTGGTACAACCTCACGATCACAGGGGCTTCCGTGGCGGTGGCGCTGTTGATCGGCGGAATTGAGGCGCTCGGGCTGATCGCGGACCGGCTCGGCCTGTCCGGCGGCGTGTGGGCACTGGTCGATGCGCTCAACGACTCGCTCGCCAATGTCGGTTTCGCCGTGATCGCGCTGTTCGCGATCGCATGGCTCGTCTCGGTCGTGCTCTATCGGCGCATGTTTGCGCTGGGCGGCGGCGCCGCGCCAAAAGTCCTGAAATGCGCCGATGCCCCCGAGGCGGTCTGAGCCCGGTCGACGCTGCGGAACGCTGACGGCATTTTCCGCCTTGGTGCTGCTCGCAGGTGGCGGTGACGCCTTCGCGCAGAACACAGGCGCCTCGCGTGAGCTGCCGCCGGTCCAAGTCAGCGGCGGCGACACGAAACCTCGCAAGAAGCCGGCCGTGGCGCGACGCGCCAGCGAGCCGGTCCAGTCCGGCGGCCGCATCGTTGTTGATTCCACAGCGATACAAGCGGCGGATGCGCGCGGTATCGCCTCCGGCGTCAAGGGCCCGCCCGGCATGGCGAGCGAAATCACCGTCTCCGGCGAGGACATCAACGCGCGCCCTTTCACACGGCCGGGCGAGGCGCTCGAAGCCGTGCCGGGGCTGATCGTGACCCAGCATTCGGGCGAGGGCAAAGCCAACCAGTATTTTCTGCGCGGCTACAATCTCGACCACGGCACAGATCTCGCGATCACCGTCGATGACGTGCCCGTCAACATGCGCACCCACGCGCATGGCCAGGGCTATGCGGACCTGAACTGGCTGATCCCGGAGACCATTGCCGCGATGGACGTGCGCAAGGGGCCGTACTTCGCCGACGAGGGCGATTTCGCCTCCGTCGGCAGCGTGCACATCGGCCTGATCGACCGCACCAAGGGCCTCGCCCAGGTGACCGCCGGCAGCTTTGGTTATCGCCGCCTTGTCGGCATGGACTCCGCGAAGGTCGGGGACGGCTCGCTGCTCGTCGCCGGCGAGATCGGCACCTATAATGGACCGTGGGACAATCCGGACAATGTCCGCAAGCTCAACGGCCTCGTACGCTACAGCCAGGGCACCGCGACGGATGGCGTATCGGTCACCGGCATGGCCTATGCGAACAAATGGAATTCGACCGACCAGGTGCCGCAGCGCGCGATCGCGCGTGGCCTGCTCGACCGGTTCGGCTCGGAAGATCCAAGCGACGGCGGCAGCACCAATCGCTTCGCGCTCTCCGCCCGCATCGCGCAGAGCGACGATGTGGGGTCGTGGAAAGCCAACGCCTATGTGGTGAAGAGCCAGCTCGACCTCTTCAACAACTTCACCTACTTCCTTGGCGATCCCGTGCTTGGCGACCAATTCCGTCAGCACGACGACCGCCTGATGGCCGGCGCCAACATCGCGCGCACGCTGAACGGCTCGTTCGCGGGGCTGCCGATGCAGACCACCATCGGCCTGCAATCGCGCCATGATTCGATCGATCTGGCGCTGAGCAACAATTTTCGGCGCGGCTTCGTCTCCAACGTTCGCAGCGACAAGGTCGGCGAAGGCAGCGTCGGTGTCTACGCCGAAAACACCGTGCGCTGGACCGATTGGCTCCGGACCACTGTCGGCTTGCGCGGCGACTACTACGCTGCCGATGTCGCCTCGCTGTTCAATTCGAACAATTCCGGCCGTGCCGACGCCGCGCTGGGCAGTCCGAAATTCAGGCTGGTCCTCGGTCCGTTCAATCAGACCGAATTCTTCCTCGCCGCGGGCTACGGCATGCACTCGAACGACGCCCGCGGCGCCACTACGACCGAAGACCCCGGTGATCCCAGCGCGAGACTTTCGCCGTCGCCCCTGCTGGTGCGCACCAGGGGCGCGGAGGTCGGCGTTCGCAGCAGGACCGTTCCCGGCCTCGACACCTCGGTCAGCCTCTTCATCCTCGATCAGGAGTCCGAGATCCTGTTTTCCGGCGATGCAGGCGACACCTCGGCGACCCGCGCCAGCCGTCGCTACGGCTTTGAATGGACCAACCATTACCGCCCGAGATCGTGGATCGATGTCGACGCTGATCTTGCGATGACACACGCGCGCTTCCGCGGCTCTGACAGCGATCAGGCCGAGGTCTACGCCTCGCTCGCCGGTTATCCCGAGGCGCAGGCCGGCAACGCGCCCGGCAATTACATTCCGAATGCGCCGGCGATGGTGGCATCAGCCGGCATCACGCTCGGCGAGAAGACCGGCTGGTTCGGGGGCTTGCGCTGGCGCTATCTGGCGTCGAGCCCACTGACGGAAGACAATGCGTTCCGCTCATCCGCGACCAGCGTCTTCAATGGACGCCTCGGCTATCGCATCGACAATGGCTGGCGCCTTCAGCTCGACGTGCTCAATCTCTTCAACACGCAGGCGAACCAGATCACCTACGCCTATGGGTCGCTGCTGAAAACCGACACGCTCTACGCCCTCTGTACCTCTGGCACCGCGCCCGCCGCGGTCTGCCAGAACGGCGTGATGGACACCGTGCTGCACCCGGTCGAGCCGCTGACGTTCCGCGTGACCATGGTGGGGGCGTTCTAGGCCGACGCCGCGCTCGCGACCTGCTCCGCCGGCAGATCGTCAGCATTGGGATCGCCCGGCGCGGTGGCCCAGGCCAATTCCACCAGCGTCACGAACCTGCGGCCGGCGCCGTCGAGCTGGCAGACGATCAGGCCCTGCTCTTCCATGTAGCCGAGCAGGCGCTGCGCCCGGCGCAGCGAATGCGAGCCGTAGGCGCGTGCGATGGCGGCGTCGCCGGGACACGGCCAGCCTTCTTTCGCCGCGCGCGCGATCATCATGAACACACCCTGCATGTCGTCGGGCAGGATCGAGGCGCGCAGCGACACCTCCTGCCAGGCGTCGTCCTCGGCATGCTCGGCGCCGAGCCCGGCGCGTGCGCGTGTCAGCATGCGGCGGAATTCGGTGAGATCGGGCACCGCCGAGCCGAGCCCCTCGATGCGGCAGCGAACCACGAACTCCTGGTACAACACGCCGACCGCGCGGAAACCGGCGTCGGGCGCGGCGAGCACGGCACGAAGGGTCCGATCCACGCGTTCGCGCCGTTCGGCGAGCTCTTCGGCACTGGTCGGGACCTCGATCATTTCGGGGCCGATCTCCGGTGCCGCAGCCTTGGCGGCGCGGAGTTGCTCGAGCAGATCTGGCGCGGGCCGGCGCTGCGGACGGCTGGCATCGGGCGGCGGCGCGGCCAGGATCACGGCGCGCATATTTTCGAGTGCGGCTTCAGGCATCGGCATCAGCCGCGGGGTGGAATTGCGCGGCTGGGTTTCGGTCGCACCGATATTCAAACGCAGGGGGCGTCGCGACAGTGCGGGGCCGAGCGCCATGAATTGTCCGCGTTCGAGATCGCGAAAGGATTCGGCCTGCCGCCGCTCCATGCCGAGCAGGTCGGCGGCGCGCGCCATGTCGATGTCGAGGAAGGTGCGGCCCATCAGGAAGTTGGACGCTTCGGCCGCGACGTTCTTGGCGAGCTTTGCCAGCCGCTGGGTCGCGATGATCCCGGCAAGCCCGCGCTTGCGGCCGCGGCACATCAGATTTGTCATCGCGCCGAGCGACAATTTTCGCGCTTCGTCCGAGACTTCGCCCGCGACCGCAGGCGCAAACAGCTGCGCCTCGTCGACGACCACCAGCATCGGGTACCAATGGTCGCGGTCCACGTCGAACAGCCCGCCAAGGAAGGCCGCGGCGCGGCGCATCTGGTTCTCGGCGTCGAGCCCTTCGAGATTGAGCACGGTGGAGACCCGGTGCAGCCGCGCGCGCTCGCCGGCGACCTGAAGGCCGCGCTCGGTGTGATCCTCGGCCTCGATCACGAGATGGCCGAAATGCTCCGCCAGGGACACGAAATCACCTTCGGGATCGATGATCGCTTGCTGCACCCAGGGGGCGCTCTGTTCCAGCAGCCGCCGCAGCAAATGCGATTTGCCGGAGCCCGAATTGCCCTGCACCAGGAGGCGGGTCGCCAGCAGTTCCTCGAGGTCCATGGCCGCCGCGGCGCCCGCCGTGGTCTGCCCCATCTCGATCGCAACCGTCATGCCCGACTCAAGTCCCATCATTCGCGGACTGGGGCTTAACAACCCGGTCGCGGCGCGTCGAGCACCATGGCGAAAATCATGCGTTGTTGCCCACGGCGGAGTTCAGGCGTGATTCGATTGCCGTAGAAGTGCGGGCCGATAGGGGGCTTGCGGATCGTCGTCCTGGGGTATCGCTTGCGGGAGTTCCCCCGCTGATGTGCGAAACCGCCATTGCGCGGTGCGCTCGGCATGCGCCCAGTCAATGATGGGTGTGCGAAGTCCGGCAAAGGGGATCGCGGCCCGCTACAGCGCGCCCGATCCTCCCTGCACGATCTTCTCGTTGAGCTTCAGGTCCACGGTCTCGACCGTGCGGTCGATCTCTGCATTGGGCGCGCCGAGCTGATGCGAGATCAGCTTGACCAGCAGGTCCACGCGCTCGATGAAGGGCGCGCCGCCGGCCACCGCGCGTGCGGCCGATGACGGCTTCAGCAGGCTCTCGGCGGCCTTGGCGTATTTCGCGAACGGCACCTGGTCCTGCGGATCGGCGCCGAGACGCCGGGCGATGGCGTCGACATGCTCGTAGATCGTTTGCGAGCGCGCGAGATCACCGTGCACGGCATCGCGGATCGACTGCGGCTCGTGCGGCGTGATGCAGCGGTAGTTGCCGGTCAGCAGCATCGACCATTTCGCCAGCGGCACGAACAGAGAATCGAACACCTTCAGCTTCACCGGCACGTCGTGACCGTCGAGGGTCACCGCGTCGATGTCGGCTTCGAGCTCGCGCAGCACCTTGTTGTGCTTCTCGTCCGCGAACACCGATGCCTTGAAATTCGTGGGCAGGCCGACGTGGAGCACGTTCGCAGCCTCTTCCGGCGGACGGAACGCCTGCGGGTCGGGCGAGCACAGGGTCACCAGCCCGGGCTCGAAGCGCTCCCACACCTGCGCATTGGTGTAGGCCTCTTCGAGATCCATGTCTGCGAGCGAGGGGATCCGCTTCAGATAGGGCAGCGGCGGCATGTTCATGATCGACAGGCACGGCAACTTCGCCGCCGCGATCCTGACCATGAGAACGCGTACCGTGTGGTTGGTGTATTGCGGCTCCTGCATCGCAAGGCCGACCATGTCGTAACGCGACAAATCCACATTGGCGGGTGTCACGGCGTCGAGCTTGCCGGGCAGGTCGCGCGAGAAGATGGCGCGGTGAACCGCCTCGTCACGCAACTTGATGCGCACCTCGGTACCCTCGCGGTTGATCAGCTCCGCGGTCTTGGCGCGGCAGACCAGGGTCACGTTGTGCCCCGCCATCAGCAGCTTCGTGCCCAGCAGGGAACCGTAGGAAGCCCCGAGAATCAGGATGTTACGCGCCATGTCTCGTCCCTTTGACGATTTGTGTGATGAGCCCGGCCATCATCCGCGGGCGAGTTTGGCGGGCATGTAAGGCAAAGTGCGTGAGGATGGCAACTGGTATAATGGATGCAAGGGCTGGGCGAATATGACATGGCCCGATGGAGCGCAGCGCGATCCCGGGCGGCTCGCGCGGCATTCGGCACCTTCCCGGATTACGCTTGCGCTCCATCCGGCTATGCGACCGCCTCTGTGTCGCCCCCTGTCAATCCGCGCACGCAAAAATATTCCGCTTTACCGAAATTCGGTTTTGTCGTATGTGTCGGTTATCCCGGCTCATCCTTGAGGGGCGATCTCGTTGTCGTCTTGATTGCGAGCCGGGCTTGCGGTGGACGCGGCAGCGTC
>NZ_JBVVPA010000027.1:0-65676 GCF_055807555.1 Bradyrhizobium sp. Ken64
TATCCATGCCTCACTCCGGCCCAAGGAAGAGGGGCGTATCGCGATCGTCACGAACGCGGGCCGGACGGCGGTGGACGCTGATAACATCGGCGCGAACGGCTTTCGCAGGGCGGGCAACCGTGAGCGAAAGCATCGCGCACACGACCGGTGTGATCGGCGTACGGCAAAATCGTGTGGTCCTGACGCCCGGGGTCTGTGCGTCAAGCGTTGCGGTGATACGGCGGCCCGACCGGGCACACGCATCAGCCATCCGCAAGGCGACGGGGGCAATAGTGCATCGCTCCCCGGGGAGATCACGACATAAGCCGTAAAGCCACTGCGCAGGGAAGGCCGGATGTTTTGGCTTCACCTGTATGCCGCTGTGCAATCTTGTTACGACAATCTCGCACAGTGGACCGCGGGTGCCAGCCGGCACCCGGTCTTCCCTGCGCCCTCTTTCATTCGAGGGTGAGGCGACGAAGCAAAGCTCGGGCGAAATGCGCCGCGAGGATGCGATCCCACGTCAGTTATTCAACAACGGTCTCGTGCCCCGGACGCAGCGCAGCGCCTCTTGGCGGTGCGCTGCAGAGCCGGGGCCCATATTGCAGCGATTGCTGTGGCTTCATGGGTCCCGGCTCTGCGCAGCAGCGTAAGAACGCTGCAGCGCGTCCGGGACACGAGAGCAGCGGACCCTGTTGCGACACGTCCGCTCGCAATGACTATGCCGGACGCGCTCGGCGCCTTCGCACAACTGTCACAGTCTCTAACGCGCACTAACCAACGCCCGACTTTAAACTGTCATAATCGCCGAACGGAACCCGCGCTCGCGCTCTCTTTACACGCCGTTAAGTGCGGCTGCATTGGATGCGGCGGGAAAGTGCGTTGGGGACTGCCATGAGTGCCGTGAAGAAAGTGTCGGGAAAACCGGCCGCCGAAATGTTCGACGACATCCCGGTGCTTCAGCGCAAATGGCGTGCCGCGTTGAAGCCGGGCGAACGGCTGCCGCGCTACGAGGACGTGATGCTCGGCAGCCTGGGACGGCTCGCCGACCACATCGCGCTGCTCAAGGGCGACGGCGCGCTCGAACTGTCGCGCAGCGGACGTTACGTGCAGAAATGGCTCGGCGAAGAGCGTTGGGACATCCCGGTCGCCGCGCTCTCGCCCGATTGCGCCACCGCGCTATCGGAAGCCGCGGCGAGTGCGCTCGCCAACGGGCGGCCGCACCTGGCCAGCGCCCATTGCGTGCGCGACGGCATGGTCAGGACATTTGATGTGCTGGCGCTGCCGACCGCATCGCGCTGGGGCGCGACGCTGGTCGGCGCCTACATCAACGAACGCGGCGCGCAATACAATCTCCTGGACGCGATCTTCGCTTCGACCGACGACGCGGTGGTCTCGCTGGCGACGCTGCGCGACGCGGGTGGCAAGCCGGTCGATCTCCAGATCGTCCACCACAACAAGAGTGCGGGCCTGCTGCTGAAGGCCGAAGGCGCTGACCTGTTGTGGCGCCGGATCGGCGAGGGAGACACGCTGCTGGCCTCGCTTGAGGTGATGGAATTCCTGCTCAGGGCCGTCTCCGGCGGTCGCGGCGAGCAACTCGAGATCGAGAGCGACGGACGGCATCTCCGGCTGAGCGCCACCGCGTTCGCCGACGTGGTCTCGCTGACGATCTCGGATGTCACTGTGTTGAAGCGGCGCGACGCCTCGTTCCGCCTGCTGTTCGGCAACAACCCGATGCCGATGTGGGTGTTCGACGCCGCGAGCAAGAAGTTTCTCAGCGTCAACGACGCCGCGGTCCAGCATTACGGCTACAGCCGCGCCACCTTCCTGCGCATGAAGTTGCATGAGATCTGGCCGCAGGACGAATGGGGCAGCCACGCCGAGGCGCTCGAACGCATCGGCGACGCCTATCACTCCTCGCGCAACTGGCGGCATCTGCGCGCCGACGGTAGCGAGATCGAGGTGCTCACCTTCGGCCGCCGCGTCGCCTTCGACGATCGCGACGGCTATCTGGTCGCGGTGGTCGACATCACCGAACGGCGCAAGGCCGAGGCGCGGATCGCCCATATGGCGCACCATGACGGGCTCACCGATCTGCCGAACCGCGAATATTTCCAGGAGCGCCTGAAGCAGGCGCTCGACCAGGCCGGCGGAAAACGGGTCGGGGTGCTCTACCTCGATCTCGACCTGTTCAAGAACATCAACGATTCCTTCGGCCATCCGGTGGGCGACCGCCTGTTGAAGGAGGTTGCCGCACGTCTGAGCGCCGCGGTCCGCGGCGCCAATCTCGCGGCCCGGCTCGGCGGTGACGAGTTCGTGGTGATCCTGGCGGCCGACGTCTCGCCCAACGAGGCCAGCGCCTGCGCGGGCTTGCTGATCGACATGCTGAAGGCGCCCTATGAGATCGACGGGCAGGAGATGGTGATCGGTGCCAGCATCGGCATCGCGCTGTCGCCCGGCGACGGTACGACGTCGGAAGAGTTGATGCGCAACGCCGACATGGCGCTGTACCGGGCGAAATCGGACGGCGGCGGCGTGCATCATTTCTTCGAGCGCGAGATGGATCTGCAGGCGCAGAAGCGCCGTAACATGGAGCTCGATCTGCGCCGCGCGTTTGCCAATGGCGAGTTCGAGCTGCACTACCAGCCGCTGGTCTCGATCGCCTCCGACCGCATCTCCGGCTTCGAGTCGCTGCTGCGCTGGCATCACCCCGACAAGGGCATGATCTCGCCGGCGGAGTTCATTCCGGTCGCCGAGGACATCGGCCTGATCACCCAGCTCGGTGAGTGGGTGCTGCGCGAAGCCTGCTCCGAGGCGGTGAAATGGCCCGTCGACGTCAAGGTCGCGGTCAATCTGTCGCCGGCGCAGTTCCGCAGCCGCAATCTGGTTCAGGTCGTGATCTCGGCACTGGCGCAGTCCGGCCTGTCGCCGACGCGGCTCGAGCTGGAGATCACGGAGTCGATCTTTCTGGCCGAGACGGACGCCAACCTCGCCATTCTGCATCAGTTGCGCGAGCTCGGCGTCAGCATCTCCATGGATGATTTCGGCACCGGCTATTCCAGCCTCAGCTATCTCCGCAGCTTCCCCTTCGACAAGATCAAGATCGACCGCTCCTTCGTCAAGGATCTGGCAGGGCGGCCCGATTGCGTCGCGATCGTTCGCGCGATCTCGGGGCTTGGCCGCAGCCTCAACATCACCACGACCGCGGAAGGCGTCGAGACTGAGGATCAGCTCGATTGGTTGCGCGCCGAAGGCTGCAACGAAGTGCAGGGATTCTTGTTCAGCGCGGCGCGGCCCGCCGCCGAGATCGCAAAGCTGCTCGCCGATTTCGGCCAGCGTGCTTCACGGGCGGCGTAACTCGGACGGATAACAATCATAGACCAGCGCCTTGAAGGCGGGCGTGATGCGGCCGCGCTCGTTCTGGGTCTGCTGCATCAGCAGGTAGACCATGTCGAGCTTGGGATCGACGCCGAAATAGGTGCCGCTGCCACTGTCCCATTTCAACTCGCCGAGCGAGCCCGGCGGCGGCGGCTTGGCGTTGCCGGGATCGGTCCGCACCGCAAGGCCATAGCCATAGCCGAAGCCGTCGCCCGGAAAATAGAAGTAGTCGCGTCCGACGCCCGAACCCGGCCCGATATGATCGGTCGTCATGGCCTTGAACGCAGCGGGGCTCAGATAGCGCTTGCCCTCGAATTCGCCGCCATTGAGCAGCATCTGCGCGAAGCGCTGATAGTCGGTGATGGTCGAGAGCAGCCCGCCGCCGCCGGACTGCCATTCGGGATGGTCGAGGCGCTCGCGCTCGGCGGCGAGCAGGATGTTGTCGCTCGGCAGCGGCCGAGCCATCCGCGCGAGCTCGTCCTCGGTCGCCAGCGTGAACTTGGTGCTGCTCATGCCGAGCGGATCGAAGATGCGCTGCTTGAGGAATGCGTACAGCGTCTGGCCCGAGATGATCTCGATGACGCTGCCGAGCACGTCGGTGGAATGACCGTAGCGCCACAGCGTTCCCGGTTGCCGCGCGAGCGGCAGCCTTGCGATGCGTTCGGCGAATTCCCTGTTGTTGAACTGACCTTCGAAGATGTTGGCGGCCTTGTAGGCCTGCTCGACCCATTTGCCGCCGATGTAGTCGTAGCTGATGCCGGAGGTGTGCCGCAGCAGATCCTCGATGTTGACGGGACGGACCGGGGCCACGAGATCCAGATGCAACGTGCCGTCGGGATTGGTGACCTCGAGTCCCACCTTGGTGTCGGCAAAGAGGGGAATGTATTTCGACACCGGGTCGGTGAGCGCGAGCTTGCCCTCGTCGATCAGCATCATCGCGCCAAGGCACGTGACCGGCTTGGTCATGGAGTGGATGGCGAAGATCGTATCGGGCGTCATCGCGAGGCCCGTCCTGGTGTCGCGCACGCCGAAAGTCTTCAGATAGACCGGCTTGCCGTGCTGCTGGACCAGCACCACTGCGCCCGGCAGCCGGCCGCTCGTTACCTCGTTGTCGAAATACGCTGTGATGCGGTCGAGTCCGTCGGACGACGGAGCAGGGGTGTCGGCGGCGCGTGCCCGCGCCATCGTGCCGGCCAGCAGCGCGGCTCCGACCAGAAATTCACGACGCTTCATCCGGGCTTCCTCCCTTGCCGGGATCAAAGCCGCAAGACGTCGAAGGCGTCAACACGCCTTCGATTAAAATCGCGTCACGATTTCGGAAAGGACCGGTCGCGGACGATCCTCGCTCGGCTTGGTCGGCTTGCCGATATGGACGAAGCCGGCGAGCTTCTCGTCCGGTTTGAGGCCGAGGCCATCCAGCACGTCGCGATCGAACGAGAACCAGCCGGTCAGCCAGCAGGCGCCGTAGCCGAGCGCGGTCGCGGCCGTGACGATGTTCATGACGCTGGCGCCGGCCGACAATTCCTGCTCGAAGGCCGGCACCTTCGGGTGCGGCTTGGTGAAGCTGACGATGCCGATCACCAGCGGCGCATCCATGAGGCGTTTGCGCTCGGTCTCGACATCGGCCGCCGGCGCGCCGGGATTCTTCCGGGCAAACACCTTCGCGATCACCTCGCCGGCGCGCTGGCGCGCATCGCCCTCGAAGATGATGAAGCGCCAGGGCGCGAGCTTGCCATGGTCGGGCACGCGCGCGCCGATGGTGAGGATGGTCTCGAGCTCGGCCGGGGAGGGGCCGGGTCCGGACATCTCGCGCGGCTTGACCGAGCGGCGGGTCTTCAGGAGTTCAATGGCGTCGGGCACGGGGAATTCCTTGTGAGACTTCTGTCCCTGTCGGAGATAGGCCCGGCCGAAGACGATTGGAAGGCATTTTAGAGGGATTATGAGGACCGGGTCCTGCGCCAGTCGGAGAGTTTTGGTCCCAGCTTGGGACTATGCTAAGATGGCTTGGATGAGGATCATAGCGCTGAGCACGGTCAAGGCGCTTCTCAGCCGGAGCGGCGACGTTTCCGATGCCCGCGAGCCCTTGATGGCGTGGTTCCGGCAGGTAAAGCAGACTGACTGGGCAAGGCCCGCAGATGTCAAAAGGGACGTTCGCAGTGCCAGCATCCTCCGGGATGGCCGCGTCGTCTTTAACGTCGCCGGCAACAAATATCGCGTGGTGGTCTGGATCAACTATCCATACCGTGTGGTCTATATCCGCTTTGTCGGGACGGATCGGCAATACGACGTGATCGATGCGCAAACCGTTTAGAAGGTCGATGATGGAAATTGCGCCAATCAAATCCAACCGGGACTATCGCCGCGTTCTCAAGGAGATCGAGACGTTGATGAGCGCACGGCGCAACACGCCCGAGGGCGATCGACTTGATGTACTCGTGACGCTGGTGGAGGCGTGGGAGCGGAAGCACTATCGCCTGGACCTTCCGGACCCCGTGGAGGCGATCAAGTATCATATGGAGCAGAGTGGCTTGCAGCCGAAGGACTTGATCCCGTTTATCGGCAGCCGGAACCGGGTTCACGAAGTGCTCAACGGCCGGCGCGAATTGACGCTCAGCATGATCAGACGGCTGCATGAGGGCCTCGGCATTCCCGCCGAGTCCCTCATCAAAATCCGTCAAGACCGAGCCGCCTGAACGCCGTCAGACCGCGTCGCGCGCCCGCTTCACATCCGGCGGGGTCGCTTCGTCGACGAGGGCGGCGATGGCCTCCATTGTCGTCGTCACCTGCTGACCGTCACTGCCGAGCCGGCGGATCGAGACCGACTGCGTCTCGGCCTCTTTCTTGCCGACCACGAGCAGAGCCGGAATCTTGGCCAGCGAATGTTCGCGGACCTTGTAGTTGATCTTTTCGTTGCGCAGGTCGATCTCGGCCCGAAGTCCCGCGCGCCGGACCTGCTCCAGCACCTGCTTGGCATACTCGTCGGCTTCCGACGTGATGGTGGTGACCACCACCTGCACCGGCGACAGCCAGAGCGGGAAGTTGCCGGCATAGTGCTCGATCAGGATGCCGATGAAGCGCTCCATCGAACCGCAGATCGCGCGGTGCACCATCACCGGCGGCTTCTTGCTGCTGTCGTGGTCGATGTAGAACGCACCGAACCGTTCCGGCAGGTTGAAGTCGACCTGCGTGGTGCCGCACTGCCAGTCGCGGCCGATGGCGTCGCGCAGCACATATTCGAACTTCGGCCCGTAGAAGGCGCCTTCGCCCGGATTGATCTCGGTCTTGATGTGATTGTTCTGCGACTGGATCTCGCGCAGCACCGTCGCCATCACCCGCTCGGCGTGATCCCACATCGCGTCGGTGCCGACGCGTTTCTCCGGCCGGGTCGACAGCTTCACGGTGAGATCGCCGGTGAAGCCGAAATCGGCGTAGGTCGACAGGATCAGCTCGTTGATCTTCAGGCACTCGTCGGCGAGCTGATCCTCCATGCAGAAGATGTGCGCGTCGTCCTGGGTGAAGCCGCGCACGCGCATCAATCCATGCATCGCGCCGGACGGCTCGTAGCGATGCACCACGCCGAACTCGGCGAGCCGCAGCGGCAGGTCGCGGTAGCTCTTCAGGCCATGCTTGAAGATCTGCACGTGGCCCGGGCAGTTCATCGGCTTGAGCGCGAACCAGCGCTTGTCCTCGGCCTCCTCGCCGGCCGACTGCGCCGCGAACATGTTCTCGCGGTACCAGCCCCAATGGCCGGAGGTCTCCCACAGCGACTTGTCGAGGATCTGCGGGGCGTTGACCTCGCTGTAGTCGCCGGCCAGGCGCCGGCGCATATAGGCGATCAGCTGCTGGAAGATGGTCCAGCCCTTGGCGTGCCAGAACACGACGCCCGGACCTTCCTCCTGGAAGTGGAAGAGGTCGAGCTCGCGCCCGAGCTTGCGATGGTCGCGCTTTTCCGCTTCCTCGATCTGCTTCAGATAAGCGTCGAGGTCCTCCTGCTTGGCGAAGGCCGTGCCGTAGATGCGGGTCAGCATCGGGTTGTTGCTGTCGCCGCGCCAATAGGCGCCCGCCACCTTCATCAGCTTGAAGGCGTTGCCGACCTTGCCGGTCGAGGTCATGTGCGGGCCGCGGCAGAGATCGAACCAGTCGCCCTGGTAATAGATCTTGATCGGCTCGTTGCCGGGAATGGCGTCGACCAGCTCGACCTTGAACGCCTCGCCCTTGTCGCGGAACACCTGTTTGGTCTTTTCGCGATCCCAAACCTCCTTCGTGAAAGGCTTGTCGCGCGCGATGAGCTCGCGCATCTTTTTCTCGATCGCGGCAAAGTCTTCCGGCGTGAACGGCTCGTTGCGGAAGAAATCGTAATAGAAGCCGTTCTCGATCACGGGGCCGATGGTGACCTGCGTGCCCGGCCACAGCGTCTGCACGGCTTCGGCGAGCACGTGGGCGCAGTCATGGCGGATCAGCTCGAGCGCGCGCGGATCGTCGCGGTTGATCAGCTCGATCCTGGCATCGGCTTCGATGGGATCGTCGAGGTCGGAGACCACGCCGTCGAGCGCCATCGCGACCGTGCGCTTGGCCAGCGACGGCGAAATGCCTTTGGCGAGTTCGAGGCCGGTGATGCTCTTGGCGTATTCGCGCCGGGCGCCGTCCGGGAAGGTGAGGGTGATTTTTTCCGGTGGGGTCACGGGTCTCAAATTGCTGAGGCTGTACTGGAAGCCGGATTCGGATTTGGGCTGTTCGGACTTGGATTGGTCCTTGGACTGGTCCTTGGACGGGTCCTTGGGCTGGTCGGTCATGGCATGTCTCCTGAGGCTCACTCCTGCGAACGAGCGCAGGTAAGCGGGAACGAGCGATATATCAGGCGATTCGGCCTGCGCAATCCGGCATTTCCAAGAAACCGGCGCGCAAAAGCGGGGGCGCTGCACGAACTATTCCGGGCAACGCCCTTTAACTGGACGCAGGGCGGTTCTACATGCGTTTGCATGGAAAATGCACGCGCCGGCCGTTTCGCGCCAACCGCCCTGATGCTCGGCAATCTCGTCACCGGCTGCTCGGTCTTGGCACCGGCGGGCATGCTGCCGGAATTGGCGAGCGGGCTCGACGTCAGCATCCATGCGGCCGCACTCCTGATCACCTTCGGGGCTGTTATCCTGTGCATAGGTTCGCCGCTGACGGCCTGGCTCACCAGCCGGATCGAGCGCCGGACGCTGCTCACCACGACGCTGGCGGTGCTCGCCTTTGGCAACCTCGCTTCGGCCTTTGCGCCCGACTATGCAAGCCTCCTCGTTATCCGCCTGGTGATGCTCGCGGTCGGCGCGCTCTACACGCCGCAGGCCGCCGGCACGGCGGCGTTGATCGTGCCGGTGGAGCGTCGCGGCAGCACGATTGCCTACATTTTTCTCGGCTGGTCGCTCGCTGCCGCCGTCGGCCTGCCGCTGATCACCTTCATCGCCAGCCGCTATGGCTGGCGCGCGGCCTATGGCGGGATCGGCGCGCTCGGTTGCGTCAGCTTGCTGCTGTTGCTGATGCGGCTGCCGGGGGGCTTGAAGGGGACGCCGGTGGATCTCAAGACCTGGGGCGCGGTCGGTCGCAACAAGACCATCCTGCTGCTGCTTGCGATCACGATGTTGCAGATGTCCGGGCAGTTCGTGGTGTTCACCTTCATGGGGCCGCTGCTCAACAAGCTGACCGGCGCAGGGCCCGATGCGATCGGCCTGGTGTTCGCACTCTATGGCGTCTGTGGCTTCCTCGGCGTTGTCATCGCGACCCGCATCGTCGACACCTCTGGACCCTATCGCACCTCGCTGGTCTTCACCTGCCTGCTGCTTGCTGGAATCACGGGCTGGGCGCTCGGCGCCGGCACGCTCGTGTTGATGGCGGGTGCGGTCGCGATCTGGGGCCTCGGCTTTGCTTCGACCAATTCGATACAGCAGGTGCGGCTGGTCTCGGCCGCACCGTCGTTGGCATCGGCGACCGTCGCACTCAACACCTCCGTCCTCTATATCGGGCAGGCGGTCGGCTCTGCCGTCGGGGGACTGCTGTTCGCCCGCGAGCTCCTGCATACGCTCGGCTTCGTCGCGGTCGGTTTCGTCGTGCTGGCGCTGATCCTGGTGGTCCTGACCCGGCCCCGGCCGGCAACTGCCGCCCCGGCCTGAACGTAAGCGTGTCCGTATGCGCAAGGTGCTTGGCAAACCGCGCGCCGGAAGGCTAGAAGGCCGGTCATGGGGACCAAAGAGGGTTGACTGAAATGAGGATGATTCTGGCGGTTGCCGCGGTGCTCTATTCAGCCTCCGCGTTTGCGCAAGCCGACAAGCCACCACCGATGGTCGGGGACAAGCCGTTGGTGCAGGTCAAGCCCAAAGGCACCAAGGCGGGGACCAAGGAAGCTGCGGCCAAGCCGGCTGCGGCGCCGAAGGGCAAGCCACAATCGATCGCGGCGCGGCTCCAGGCTTGCCTCGACCTCGATGACGGCACCAAGGACCGGCTCAATTGCTACGACGCCGTGATCCCCCCGGCGCCAAAGCCGAAGCCGGCGAAGGCCAAGGGCTACGCGGATTGCCGTTTCTTCAAGGAAGAGGACGAGCGGCTGGCCTGCTTCAATGGGTTTGCCGAGAGCATTCCGAAGCTGCCAAAAACCTGAGGCCAATGGCTAAGGTCTGGAAGCCGGACGGTTAGTCGCTGATCCGGCTCAGCACGGCCCTGAAGGCAACGCCCGGCAGTTGCAGTGCGGTGCCTTCGAATTCCGCCGTGTCGCCATCCTCCCGTCCCGCGAGCGTCAGCGTGATCCGGTCGAGACCGAACAGTGCCTTGAAGCACGGGTCGTCATTGTGGCGCTCGGTCGAGATCTTGACCCTGATGCTGTCGCCTTCGCCCGTGCAGGTGCCGATGAATGCGAAAGCGGAATTGCCGCCGCGCATCTTGCCCTCGGTCACATAGACGACGCCACAACCCGTCCCGTGAACCGTGTGGAAGTCGACCTTGTAGAGTCCCTGACGCACTGCCTGTCCCCGCAGAATTCCAAATTCAACTTGGCCGGCAAAGTATGATTGTTGCCAGCGGAAGCAATCCGGTCAGCCTCGGGACCGTCGGCCATCAACATCACATTTTGATCAAGGCTCGAGAGAATTGCGGGCCGTGCAGCCAGATGCCGACGGGCGCAATATCGCTACCGGCTCGACGCGGATGGATTGGTGGAGGCTACGCGCGTGAGCGCGAGTGATGGAGTCGCCGACATCTTCACCAGTACGTCCTTGAGCGGGTCCCGCGTCCACGCTCGGGTCACATAGTCACGATGGGTGATGCCGTCCCCGGTTTCGACGAACACCACGCTGCCCGGACGCAAGGGGCCGTCCATGTCTTCGGAGACGGTGATGCCCTTCTGCCGCAGGGTGCTCATCAGCTCGCGGTCGCGCCGCGCGGTGTAGCGGGTGTAGGAGCTGACGAAGAAGCCGGAGCGGTGGCTCTCGATCCATGAGGAGAACTTGTCCATTTCGCCGTAGACGGCGTCGAGCAGCACGACGCCGCGGACACGGTCGCTGATGCCGCCGACCTCGAGGCTCCAGGCCGTCGGCAGGAAGCCGCCGCTGTAGCCGACGATCACGATCGGCATATTGGCGAAGGCGCGGGCGCTGTTGGGATCGCCGGTGAGCCGGGCCAGATGGTTCGCAGATTCGTCCAGGAAGCGCTTGAGGCCGCCGGCCTGCCAGAATTTTCCTGCGCTGGAATCGGCAGCGTCAACCGCCATCTGCGGCGCAAGCAGGATGGCGTTGGCGCCGGAATCGGTGATCTGTTGCGGCACCAGCTGGCGGTCGCGCACGTCGCGCTCGAGTGTTGCGCCATTGCCGTGGAAGAACACCACGATCACGCCGGGCTTCCGCACGTCGAAATGTTCGGGCACGTGCATCAGGACGCGGTTATCGTTGTAAGTCTCGTCCTGCCAGAACACGCGCCCGGAATAGCTGCGGTGGCCGCGGCGGTCGCCTTTGGAGATGTTGAGGAACGGCGCGTCGGAGGCGGGGTTGTTGCCGAAATAGGGGAAGGCTGACGACTTCATGCTGACGAGCGTCGTCAGGTCCTCGCGTGGCGGACGCTGGTAGGGGGCCTGCGGCGCGAGCGAAGCGACCTTGTAAGGCGCCTGCTCCGGCTGCTGCTGCACGGCGCGTTTGGGTGAGAAGTCCGACATCTGCCGTTGCAGAAAACCCTCGCTCGCGGATGGGAAGCGCTCCCTGAACTGGGGGGCCGGGAAGCGATCCTCGAACGTGTCGCTGGTTGCTAGCTGGTTTTTCTTCGCAACGACCTGAACGTTGGCTTGGGCGTTGTTGCCTTGGGCGTTGGCCTGCGAGTTTGCCGCGAGCGCTGCCGGATTGGGCGCCTTGCCGCATTGAACCAGGGTCAGCGACAACGGCACCAAGGCTGAGATCAGAGCGACCCGAAGCGCACGACCGCGTGCGCCGGACGTGGTCCGGTCGGCGCGGATGTCAGCTCTCGGTTTCGGAACGGCCCCGACCATTCACCCATGACCCCAAGTCATGACCACAAGTCCATCGGCAATCATTAAGGCAATTGAGCCGATGGGCGTTTAGGCGACGTTAAGTGTCCGGAGAAACTTCCCCACATCCGGAACGCTCAAAAGGACCACGCAATCGTGTCGTGATTGTGGGGAAGGGAAACGTGATGTGCCGGTGTTTGGGAAGGTTTATTGGTCCAGACCTCGCACTAATGGTGCTGCAGTACCGATTTGGCCCGCCTCATTTAACCCTTGTTAACCCTGCTTGAATTGACTGGACCGAACTGCACGATGCTTCCCACGAGGCGTGACGCCTGAGGTTGAGGACGGCGATGACGGCATCAGATGCGGGTACTGCACCCTGGACCAGCCGGCTGACCGGAAGCGGGTCGGGGGTCTCCGTTCTGGTCGCAACCGCCATCGTCGTGGCCGACATGATTGGGGTCGGCGTCTTCACCAGCCTCGGCTTCCAGGTCAAGGACATTCCCTCGGGCTTCTCGATCCTCTTGCTGTGGTCCGTCGGCGGCATCGTCGCGCTGTGCGGCGTGTTCTCCTACAGCGAGCTCGGCGCCATGTTTCCGCGCTCGAGCGGCGAATACAATTTCCTTGGCCGCGCCTATCATCCCGCCTTCGGCTTTCTCGCCGGCTGGGTGTCGGCGACGGTTGGTTTTGCAGCACCCGTCGCGCTCGCCGCGATGGCCTTCGGCGAATACGCCAAATCGGTCGTGCCCGGTGCGCCGCCGATCCCGCTTGCCATCGCCGTGGTGTGGCTGGTCTCGCTCGTGCAATTGACCGGCGTCAGGCACTCCTCGACCTTCCAATTGATCTCGACCATTCTGAAGGTCGTGCTGATCGTCGCCTTTCTGGTCGCCGGCTTCGTCGTCGGCGTGCCGCAGCCGATCGCCTTCACGCCGCAGGCGGGCGATCTCGCGCATATCGTCAGCGCGCCTTTCGCGATCGGGCTCGTATTCGTGATGTATTCGTTCTCGGGCTGGAATGCCGCAACCTACATCATCGGCGAGATGAACATGCCGCAGCGGGACCTGCCGCGTGCGCTGCTCGCGGGCACGCTGATCGTGCTCGTGCTGTACGTCGCGCTGAATGCGGTGTTTCTCCATTCGACGCCGGTCGGCGCGCTCGCGGGTCAGCTCGACGTCGCCAGCGTCGCCGGCAGCGCGATTTTCGGCAATCTCGGCGGCCGGATCGTCGGCGCGATGATCTGTTTCGGCCTGATCTCCTCGATCAGCGCGATGATGTGGATCGGCCCGCGCGTGATGATGACGATGGGGGAGGATATTCCGGCGCTGCGCGTGTTCTCGCAGAGATCGGTGCGCGGCGCGCCGGCCTATGCCATCCTGTTTCAGCTCGCTGTCGCCAATCTGCTGCTGTTCACCCGCAGTTTCGAGGCCGTGCTCGACTTCATCCAGTTCGCGCTGCTGTTCTGCTCGTTCTTCACGGTCGCCGGCGTGATCAAGCTGCGCATCACGGATCCCGATTTGCCGCGGCCCTATCGTGCCTGGGGATACCCGTTCACGCCGCTCGTTTTCCTGCTCGTGACCGCCTTCATGATGTACTATTTGTTGACCGAGCGGCTCGTGCAATCGCTGTCGGGGATGCTCGTCATGTTCTCGGGCCTTTTGATTTATGCTGTTTTCCGCAGGCGGCCGGTCGCCGCTGGCACTTCATCACATCGCGAATAGACATGTTTCGACCCATGAGAATTGCGGCCGTCGCTCTCGCCTTGCTGGCTGCGGCCGTCTCGTCCGCACGTGCCGCCGAGGCAACCTTCGATGACACCGCGCGCTTCCTCGCGGGCATGCAGCCTTCTGCGAATTCGCCGCTGGTGCCGCTGACAAGGGACGCGGGATGGCAGCGCCATGCGCGATTCTTCGACGGCGCGTTCGCTCAGCTCGAGGAGCGCCAGCTCTCGAAGATCCGCAACTGGGCCGACGTCAATCTGGCCGCGCCCAGGCCGACCATGTTTTATTTGTTCAGCGGCCCCGATTTCCTCTACGCCAACGCCTTCTATCCCAAGGCCAGCACTTACGTGCTCGGCGCGCTGGAGCCGGTCGGTGCGGTGGCGGACCTGACGCGACTGCCGCGCGGTTCGGTCGGCGCCGCGCTCTACAATGTCGAGCGCTCGCTCGGCTCGATCCTGAGTTTTTCCTTCTTCATCACCAAGCAAATGAAGGTCGACCTGCACACCAACCAGGTCAACGGCACCTTGCCGATCCTCTATGTCTTCCTCGTCCGCTCCGGCAAGACCATCCGCAATGTCGAGATGGTCGCACTCGACGACAAAGGCGGCGTGCATGTCGGCAACGACAATCCCGGACCGAACGCGACGCGCGGCGCCCGCATCACCTTCGCCGGCCCCGACGGCGAGGCGCGCACGCTGTATTATTTCTCGACCGATCTTTCCAATTCAGGTGCACGCGCAGCCGGCTTCCTGAAGTTCTGCGAGACGGTCGGCCCCGGCAACAGCCTGATCAAGAGTGCGTCTTATCTGCTGCACTCCGGCAATTTCACCGTGGCGCGCGACTGGTTGCTCGCCAACAGCGCGACCATCGTCCAGGACGATTCCGGCATTCCGCTTTCGAACTACAATTCGCGGCAATGGCGCTTCTTCCCGTTCGGCCGCTATCTCGGACCCATCAGCGAATTTCCCGGCCGCTACCAGGAACGTTACGCGGCGCTGTTCACGCGCGCCCAGCCGATCGATTTCGGCGTCGGCTACCGCTGGCGTACGCACGAATCGAACCTGCTGCTGGCGGTGAAGGTGCCGGGAAGCGAGACGGCGCCCGGCGCGGAGACCACCTCGTCCGCCGAGCCGTCGCCGAAACCGCCGCGTCCGAAGCGGCCACGTCCGCCCGAGCCGGTCCCGCCGCCACCCGGGCGCTTTTTCTGGTCCCGTTGATTACCAGTGCACGCTCTGGCTCGGCACGATGAACGCCGTCGTACTGGGCGGCGTGGCCGTGCTCGCCGCCAGATACCAGCCGGAGCCGACGACGAGCATCAGCAGAGCGATAATGGCGATCATGTCGAGGGTTCGGGGATCGTGGCCTCGCGAACCACCCCGCGAATCCGGTCCAGACCTGACGTGAAAATGAGGGCTGATTTTCCAGCGCATTGTTGTTTCCTCCCGCGGGAGCATCGACTCAACGCGAGGGAAGAATTTCGGTTCCAGTCAAGGGTGCGACGCGTGAGGCGCCGCGTGGTGCTTAGGACGCGTTGACACCGCGCCAGCGGGCGTATCGCCAAGGCAGATACCATCGCGCTCCTTCGGGCGCCGTGAGGGGCACGTTGTCGATGCCCGAGGTGCCGAAGGGGTTGCAACGGAGCAGGCGCGCGAGCGTCATCCAGCCGCCGGCCCACAGCCCGAACCGTTCGATCGCCTCATCGCCATAGGCGGAGCAGGTCGGCAGGTGCCGGCAATTGTAGCCAACCAGCGGCGAGAGCGTGTGGCGGTAGAGCCAGATGAGCGCGCGGCCGAATCTGCGTGGAAGCCGGAGCACGCCCGCGACGGAATTGGAACAGTGCTCGCAGGCTGATTGCTTCATGGGCGCTTTGCCTAGATCGTGCGCGACGTTTTGCGCGGTTCCGGCGCAGGGAACTATAAGCTGTTGTTTGTACGTCATATTTTGCATGCTTTTTGGGAGCAGTGCAGCAAGTGCGTATGGACGAGCTGTATTCCCCCGGATACCATTTTTGTGACGTTCATGTGAGACTCATTGGAACGTCAGAAACGGGCTTGGCTGAGTCGGCTCGCCGTGGGGCTTGGGCTAAGGCTTGGGACTTGGGGAAGGGACCAGTTTGAAACTTCTGAAGGCGCTCAAACTTCGCGGCTGGTTGCTGGTGGGAACCGCTGCTTGTGGAGTCGTGCTGGCTGGCGCCGTCGCGACGCTCGGGTCGTCAGCCCGGGCCGGTGCTGCCCTCGAAGAGCGCAAGCTGCCGATGAAGTTCGGCTGGGTCGCCTGCGAGCCGAATTGCCGCGGCTGGGTCAGTGCGGTCGGCATCATCACCGCCGATACGCCTAGAGACTTCGAAGAGTTTTCCCGCGGACGCCAGCTCGGCGGCGCCACCGTGGTGCTCGATTCCAGTGGCGGTTCCGTCAACGACGCGATCACGCTCGGCCGGCGCTTTCGCAATCTCGGACTTTTGACCACGGTCGGTATCAGCGTTCAGAGCCGCGGCGGGCAGACGGTTCGTCCGGCGGTCGCGCCTGAGGCTTATTGCGAATCCATGTGCGTGTTCCTGCTGCTGGCGGGCAAGAAGCGCTACGTGCCGGAAGATGCCCATGTGCGGGTCCACCAGATCTGGATGGGCGATCGCGCCGACGATGCCAAGGCCGCGAGCTACAGCGCACAGGACCTGATGATCGTGGAGCGCGATATCGGCCGGCTCGCCAAATACACGTTCGACATGGGCGGTGCCGGCGATCTGCTGTCGCTCGCGCTCAGCGTCCCGCCGTGGGAAGATCTGCACGAGCTCGATGCAGGCGAGCTCAAGCTCACCAATCTCGTGACGACGAATCTCGCGGCCGACGTGCTGCCGCATGTCGACATCTCCGCGCCGGCAATGGCGGAGCTTGCACCGAAGAGCCAGGCCAGGTTCGGTGCGGAACCGGAGCAGTCTGCAAAGTCGACCAAGACGGCGGAAGCCCTGGTTCCGACGGGCGGCGTGGCCACGCCGGTTGCGGCGTCGCAGAAGTAAGCCTCGAAATCTGATCCCATTTGCGGGCCGAGCGACGAGCCCGGATCAGCCTCCGTAATCAGCCTTGCGCCGCAGCCGGCTGCTTCGCCTTCGCCTCGATCTGGCCGATTGCATCGACCACGGCATCGAAGGTCAGGAGCGTCGAGGCGTGGCGTGCCTTGTAGTCGCGGACCGGCTCGAGGAACTTGATCTCTGCCCATTTGCCTTCAGGAGGCGCGCCGTTCTCCTTCAGCATCTTGCGAACAGTTTCGCGTAACTCACGGAGTTCGCTCGCAGTCGATCCGACGATCTGACTTGCCATGATGGATGAAGAAGCCTGTCCCAGCGCGCAGGCCTTCACGTCGTGGGCGAAGTCGGTGACCTTGTCACCCTCCATCTTGAGGTCGATCTTGACGGTCGAGCCGCACAGCTTGGAGTGGGCGGTGGCGGTGGCATCGGGATCCGGCAACCGTCCGAGCCGCGGAATATTCCCGGCCAGTTCGATGATCCGCTTGTTATAAATGTCGTTCAGCATGTGATGGAGTCCAGCAGGATCGGCCTTGGCGTGCGCCGTCCACGGCCTTATATAGGGTCGGAACTGGCGGAAAAACAGCCCGGCGCTGCAGCACTGGTGTGATCCAGACCCGTACTGCCGGCGTTATAATTTGCAGACCTTTTCGCCAAAACTGTTCTCTCAGGCGTCCGGCGGTTCGCCGCCCCGTCTGCCGGTGACACTCCGGCCGCAAGGCCGTCGAACGGAGTCGACATGGACGCTACCATCAAATCCATCCGCCCCAGCAAGCCCTCCGATCGGCAGCCCGAGAGCCGTCCGGCGGAGCTTGATCCTTCCGAATTCCTTGCGGCTGCCGTCCGCGCCGACCAGCCGCGCCCGGCGCGCGCCGAGGCCGAGCAGGCGGTGAAGACACTGCTCGCCTATATCGGCGAGAACACCAACCGCGAGGGCTTGCTCGACACGCCGCGCCGCGTGGTCGAGGCTTTCGACGAACTCTATCAGGGCTACCATCAGTGCCCGGCCGAGGTGCTCGATCGCACCTTCGGCGAGACCGCCGGCTATGATGATTTCGTCCTTGTGCGCGACATCGAGTTCACCTCGCAATGCGAGCATCACATGATGCCGTTCTACGGCAAGGCGCACATCGCCTATACGCCGGTGGAACGCGTGGTCGGCCTGTCGAAGCTTGCGCGCCTCACCGACATATTCGCCCGCCGGCTCCAGACCCAGGAGCACATGACCGCGCAGATCGCGGCGGCGATCGACGAGATCCTCAAGCCGCGCGGCGTTGCCGTGCTGATCGAGGCCGAGCATACCTGCATGTCGGTGCGCGGCGTCGCCAAGCATGGCGCCTCCACCTTCACCAGCCGCTTCACCGGCATGTTCCGCGATAATCCGGCGGAACAGGCTCGTTTTCTGTCCCTGGTGCGAGGCCTGCAGCGCTGACCTCGCGAACAGACCGGCGAGGGCGTTGTGTCCGCTCACTCCCATGAAACCGAGGAAGGTCTCGCCTTCCTTCCCAGGTTCGACGCGGCCGGCCTCGTGACGGTCGTCGCGACGGACGTTGCCACCGGCGACGTGCTGATGGTCGCGCACATGAATGACGAGGCGCTGCGCAAGACCATCGCGACCGGCGAGGCCTGGTACTTCAGCCGCTCGCGCAATGCCTTGTGGCGAAAAGGTGAGACCTCAGGTCAGACTCAGCGCGTGGTCGAGATCCGCACCGATTGCGATCAGGATGCGGTCTGGATCCGCGTCGAGCAGATCGGCGCGGCGTGTCACACCGGCCGCCGCTCCTGCTTCTACCGCAAGGTCGAGGCCGACGACGGCGGCGCCAGGCTCGTCTTTGTCGATGCGGACAGGCTGTTCGATCCGGACGCGGTGTACAAGAAATAGTCCTTCCGTCCTGCGGAGGTGCCGGCCCGAATTAACCCCGCATTAACCATGCCTGTCCCACGGTGAGACGACAGGGCGCCGAATTGCCGGCGCCGCTCAACGCCGCACGGGCCGGGCACTTCATCATGTCGGTCGACAATTCCAGTGTCTCACAGCCGGCGGTTCTCGATCCGTCGCGGGCACGCGTCGCCGGCGCGATCAATCAGGTCTCCAACCGGACCGGCGTCAGCTTCCAATACATGCTGACCACCGCCAAGATGGAATCGGATTTCGATCCCACGGCGGGGGCGACTACGTCATCCGCACACGGGCTCTACCAGTTCATCGACCAGACTTGGCTCGGCACCGTGAAGGAAGCCGGCACCCAGCTCGGCTATGGCAACTATTCCGATGCCATCACCAGGACCTCGTCGGGCACCTACACCGTCGATGATCCCGCAATGAAGCGGTCGATCATGAAGCTGCGCGACGATCCGGAGGCCGCCTCCAGCATGGCGGCTGCGCTGACGCAGTCGAACAGCTTCAAGCTCACTGGCCTGCTCGGCCGCAGGCCGTCCGACAGCGAACTCTACATGGCGCATTTCATGGGCGTCGGCGGCGCCGCGAAACTGATCGCCAATGCCGAGGACAATCCGCAAGCGGTCGGCGCGCGGTTGTTTCCTAACGCTGCGTCCGCCAATCGCTCGATCTTCTACGCCAGGGACGGCCGCGCGCGCAGCGTTTCCGAGGTCTATTCGGTGCTGGATGCACGCTACGCCAGCGCGGCAAATTCGAAAACCACCCGCAGCGCGATGGCGATGTATGGCGGCACGCCGTCGACCACGCAGGTCGCGAGCGCCAACGGCGTACAGCCTGCCGCGCCGCTGATCGACAATGCCGCGTATCTCCAGACCTTTCCGAACACACGCGCGGTGACGCCGGTCAGCGCGACGGCGCCAACGACGGTCGCGGACAATGCACCGATCAGGCCGGTGTTTCGCTCGATCTATCAGCCCGGCGACACTACTCAGCCGGTCTCGACGACCGTGCAGAAATTGTGGGGCAACAATGCCTCGCTCACCTCGGTCGCACCCGCGACCTCGGTCGCACCCGCGACCTCGGTCGCACCAGCGACCTCGGCCGCATCGGCGACGCCCGACGTCCGGCCGCCCCAGCCTCTTGATCTCTTCAGCGATCGCAGCGGCACGTTCTCAAGCTAATTCGCGTGCCCGTGTCTCGGATACGTCGCAGCGTGAACGCTGCGCGCAGGTCCCGGCGCGTGCAACAGGCCGCCTTTGTTCCCTTAACAAAACGTCAATAAAACCAGCCAGTTATGGTGAACGCTTTGTTAAGCGTCGTGGTTTATTTTGTGTTGCAGGTGACAAGCCGTCACCGCTTCGTCTTCGTTGCGTAAGCCGGAAGCACCATGATCGTTCGGCAGTTCATCAATTGGATCAGGACGGCGCCCGCTGGCGAGCGGGCCGAGGCAACGCGGGCGCTGGCCCGGGCCTGGCTGATCTCAGACCTTTCCCATGACGACCGTATTGCCGCCGAAGGCGCGCTTCTGATGCTGCTCGACGATCCCTCGCCGCTGGTGCGGCAGGCGATGGCCGAGGCGTTTGCGCGCAGTACCGAGGCGCCGGCGTCGATCGTGCGGGCGCTGTCGGCGGACCAGCCGACCGTCGCGTTGCCCGTGCTCGAACATTCTCCGCTGCTGATCGACGCCGATCTGGTCGACATCGTCGCGACCGGCAACGACGAGGTGCAGTGCGCGGTCGCCCGCCGCATCGCGCTGCCGGTATCGGTCTGCGCCGCCATTGCCGAAGTCGGCTGCGCGGCTGCAGCGCTCGAGCTGATCGAAAATCCTCATGCCGAGCTTGCGCCGTTCTCCTGGGATCGCATCGTCGAACGTCACGGCCATCTCGCCGCGATCCGCGAGGCGATGCTGGTGCTGGAGGATCTGCCGTCCGCAACGCGCGCCGCGCTGGTGGCAAAACTCTCGGAGACGCTGGCTCAATTCGTCGTGGCCCGGAACTGGCTGACTGCCGACCGCGCCGAGCGCATCGCGACCGAGGCGCGCGACCGCTCCACCATGAACATCGCGGCGCGCTCCCGCGGCGAAGACATGGAAGGTCTTGTTCGGCACCTGCGCATGACCGGCCAGCTCACCGCGAGTCTCATTCTGCGCGCGCTGCTGTCGAGCAATCTCGACCTGTTCGATGCGGCGCTGGCTGAGCTTGCCGAACTGCCGCAGGCGCGCGTGTCCGCGCTGCTGCACGATCGCGGCGGCAACAGCCTGCACGCGCTGCTTCTCCGCGCCGGGCTTCCCGAGGCGACGTTTGCAGCCTTCCAGGTCGCGCTCGATGCCTGCCACGAGCAGGGCTTCGTCGACAGCGACGACAATGCGGCGCGGCTGCGCCGCCGCATGGTCGAGCGCGTGCTCACCCATTGCGAGACCGACCGCGGCGCGACCGAGCCGCTGATGGTCCTGCTGCGCCGTTTCGCCACCGAATCCGCGCGCGAAGAGGCAAGGCTGTTCTGCGACGAGTTGGTCGCGGAGGAGGCGGTTGATCCGGTCTACGACGATCTGATTGCGGCGTAGTTCAAGGCCGACCCCACACTCCGTCATTGCGAGCGCAGCGAAGCAATCCAGAATCCCACCGCGGGGACAGTCTGGATTGCTTCGCTGCGCTCGCAATGACGAAAGGAAAGAGCTACCCGGCCGGCGCGATGCTCGGCGCCAGGATCACCTCGAGATGCTCAGGTCGATCGCGGTTGGCGTCGGCGAGATAATCGTCGGCGACCTTGCGCAGGCGCCGGCTGAGCTCGGCGGAGACGCTGATGCTGTCGAGTTTGGTGTTCTCGTGCACGATGGCGAGGATGGCGTTGATGTGGTGCGTGAACAGCTCGGCCGGCACCTTTTCGAGATCGGGCGCGTGCTCGATGACGCGGCACAGGCTCTCGGCTACGCCCGCCGCCGCCGGATAGCCGAAAGTCGCGGCATCGCCCTTGATGTCGTGCGCGGCGCGAAACAACTCGTCGCGCCTGTCCTTGGTGAAGCCATCGTGCCGGATGGCGACGTAGGCCGCTGACAGCCGGTTGATCTCGGTCGCCATCCAGTCCTTGAACTCGCCGGCGAGGCCGGCGAGCGCCTGTTCGGCGCGGCCGACCGGATCGTCCATGTCCTTCTCTTCGACGCGGCGCAGGACCGCCCGCAGCGGGTTGGGCTGCGTGATGATTTGATGCGTGGCGAAGGCCGTGATCTCGATGTCTCTTGCGCTGTTCTTCGCCATGGTATCGGCCTCGATCGTGAGAGACGTTGCGCTAGATGGAGGAGCGGGCCTTGTCGAGCAGCGAGGGCTGCTGCAGCACCTCGTGCTTTTCGCCGACGCGGCGCTCGGGGCCCATATAGGCGGAGTTGATGTTGCGGCGCCGGTCCGGGCCGAAATAGGTCTTGGTCTTGATGAAGGGGCGGGGACTGGCGACCACGTTGAGGATGCGCTGGTAGAGCCCCTTGGCCGAGATAGGCTTGGCCAGGAATTCGGTGACGCCGGCATCGCGCGCCACCGTGACGCGGCGCTTCTCGGAATGGCCGGTCAGCATGATGATCGGCGCGTAAGGATTGCCCTTGGATTCCGGCTGCCGGATCATCTGCGCCAGCTCGAGCCCGTCGAAGATCGGCATGGCCCAGTCTGTGATGACGATGTCGGGCACGTAATGGCTGTACATTTCCAGCGCCGTGGCGCCGTCCTCGGCCTCGTAGACTTCGCGCGCGCCAAAGGAATGCAGCAGCGTCCGCAGGATGCGGCGCATGTGCGGATTGTCGTCGCAGACGAGGAAACGCAGCTTGTTGAAATCGATGCGGAACATGGAGCCCGGGCCGGAGCGGTCAACTTTCGTTAACCATATCTCGCCGGGGGTTAATGAAGGGTTGCGATCGGCAGTCCGGCGAGGCGGCTCAGGAGCCGAACTGCTCGCGCAGAATGCGCTCTTCCAGGCTGTGACCGGGGTCGAACAGCATGCGCATCGAGATGGTCTTGTCGGACAGCACCTCGACGCGGCGAACATCGCGCACCTCGTCGTGGTCGGCGACCGCCGCCACGGGGCGTTTGTCGCCCTCCAGCACCTCAATCACGACATAAGCCGTGTTCGGCAGCAGCGCGCCGCGCCAGCGTCGTGGACGGAAGGCGCTGATCGGCGTTAGCGCGAGGAGCGCGGCGTTGATCGGCAGGATCGGTCCCTGGGCGGACAGATTGTAGGCGGTCGAGCCGGCCGGCGTTGCCACCATGATGCCGTCGGCGATCAGCTCGGACATGCGCTCGCGCTCGTCGATCAGGATCCGCAGGCGCGCGGCCTGGTAGGTCTGCCGGAACAGGGCGACCTCGTTGATGGCGTGATGCAGGTGGACGCGGTCGTTGGCGTCGGTCGCGCGCATCAGGAGGGGGTGGATTTCGGATTCCTGCGCTGCCTCGAGACGGGCTCGAAGATCGACGGTCGAGTACTCGTTCATCAGGAAGCCGACGGTGCCGCGGTGCATGCCGTAGATCGGCTTGCCCGTATGCATGTGCTGATGCAGCGTCTGGAGCATGAGACCGTCGCCGCCGAGTGCGACCACGATGTCGGCCTCCTTCGGATCGCAATTGCCGAATTCGCTGGTGAGCTGGCCGAAGGCGGCTTGCGCCTCGCTGCTCGGGCTGGCGACGAAGGCGATCCGGTCGTATCGCGCTGGCTTGGTCATGGCTTCCGGGCAGGGCCGCTGGCTGGAGAAAGTTCCGCCGGGCTCGTCTAACGATGTCGACCTCGATTGTCGAGGATGACCGCCCTTCAAACGAGACCGGCAACTGCCCATTCCGATTTGAGGACGAAACCGGCTCGATTTGTGCCCAACCGGGCTCTTCGGGCACCACCGGAGCCATGATCCCCCAAACCGTCGCAATTCCGCGCTAGCCTTACAGTCCGCGCCGGTGGTCGTCGCCGGGCAGGGAGAACGATCATGGCCACGAATATGCCGGCGCTCCGCCGTGCGACCCTAGTGCTGGCGGTGTCGGCATTCGCGCTCGCCGGATTTGCGCGTGCCGACGATCCGCCGCAGCCGCGCGCCGAGGCGGCGGCGCCAGCCGGACAGAAGGGCGGACGCGGCGGCGCACAAAGCGCTTCGCAGAGTTCATCGTCATCCGCCGAGCCGCACCGTCTTCCGTCGGATTCGACCACCAAGCAGACGCTCGATCTTCCCGGCCGCACCCTCAATTTCGCAGCGACCGCTGGATCGATCCGCGTGTTCGACGGCAAGGGCGAGCCGCTGGCCGACATCGCCTATACATCCTATGAACTCGACGGCGCCGACCGTGCGACGCGCCCCGTCACGTTCCTGTTCAACGGCGGGCCCGGCGCGTCCTCGGCATGGCTCCAGTTTGGCGCGGCGGGGCCGTGGCGGCTGCCGCTCGATGGCGAAGCTCTGTCTCCGTCCGCCTCGCCCGAGGTGAAGCCGAACGCGGAGACCTGGCTCGATTTCACCGATCTCGTCTTCATCGACCCCGTCAGCACCGGCTACAGCCGGTTCGTCGCGACCGGCGATGACGCGCGCAAATCGTTCTACTCCGTCGACGGCGACGTCAATTCGATCGCGTTGGTGATCCGCCGCTGGCTCGAGAAACACGACCGGCTGACCTCGCCCAAATACGTTGCCGGAGAAAGCTATGGCGGCATTCGCGGGCCGAAGGTGGTGCGCCAGTTGCAGCTCCAGCACGGCGTCGGCGTCAGGGGATTGATCCTGGTGTCGCCGCTCCTGGACTTCCGCGAGTTCACCGGCACCAGCCTCCTGCAATATGTCGCGACGCTGCCGAGCTATGTGGCGGTCGCGCGTGAGGCGAAAGGCCCGGTCAAGCGCGCCGATCTCGCCGAGGTCGAGGCTTACGCGCGCGGTGAATTCCTGGCCGACCTCGTCAAGGGCGAGGCGGACAAGGAGGCGACCAATCGTCTTGCCGACAAGGTCGCCGAGCTCACCGGCATCGAGCAGGCGGTGAGCCGCCGGCTTGCCGGCCGCTTCGACGTCGGCGAATTCCGGCGCGAATTCGACCGCAAGAGCGGCAAGGTGACGGGGCGCTACGATGCCTCGGTGCGCGGCTTCGATCCCTATCCGGATTCGAGCAGCTCGCGGTTCGGTGATCCCTCCGGCGATGCGCTGCAGGCGCCGCTGACGAGTGCTGCGGTTGACCTGTTGACACACAAGCTCAACTGGCGGCCCGATGGCTCCTACGAGGTGTTGAACGGCGCCGTCGAGGGGCACTGGGATTTCGGCCGCGGCATCAACCCGCCGCAGTCGGTCTCCGAGCTGCGCCAGATCCTCGCCACGGATGCGAAGCTGAACGTGCTGGTCGCGCACGGCCTGTTCGATCTCGCCACGCCCTATTTCGGGTCGAAGCGGGTGCTCGACCAGTTGCCGGCCTTCGCAACACAGCGGGTCAAGTTCGTGGTCTATCCCGGCGGCCACATGTTCTATTCGCGCGACGGCTCGCGGCAGGCGCTTCGGAGCGAGGTCGAGACACTCATTCGGGAGTAGGCCGGCGCTTGCGCGGCTTGTATCGCCGCGCGATCTCGCGGGCTATGACGGCCGCAGGCTTGATGTTGGCGCCCGCGATCCAGACGCCGCTGACCTTGCCGCGCTTGTCGCGGACGCGGCGGACCGGCTCGCCGTGGCTGGAGTAACCGGCGGCCCAGGCGAGCTTGCCGGTGTCGCGGCCGGTGACCTCGATCTCGGCGGCATCCATGAACGGGTTGTTGAACTGGGGATTGGCGACCAGCACGCGGTTGCCCGCGGGTACCAGATCGGTCGCGCCCCAGATCGTCCACCAGCGGCCAGTCCAGTCCCGCACGCGGCGGTCGGGTGCGCCACGGGTCTGGAAGACGCGCAGGATCTGCATCGCGCCATCCATCCAGAACGGCGCCGCGCCGTCGATGGAGTTGCTGATGATGCTGATCGCGAGCTCGCAAGCGGGGATGGAGCAGGTCCGGGAGATGTAACCTTGAAAGCCGCCGCCATGGCCGAACCAATCCCAGCCGTCGGTTTTGCCGGCGTTGACGCCGAGGCCGTAATAGGCCTCGAAGCTTTGCGGCACGCGCCAATGGTTTCGCGTCATCTCGCGTCGGCTCGCGACCGATAGCACGCTCTTCTTCGCATTGGGCGCGAGCTGCGCGTAGAAGCGGGCGGTATCGGCGGCGGTCGCGATGAAGCCGGCGGCGGAGGCCATCGCGTGCGCGGGATTGTCGCCGGGGATCACGCATCGCTCCCCGTATGGCAGCTTGCGGGTGTGGCCGCGCGCGAACGGCGCACCCTTGGGAAGCGGCGCGTCCGGCTCGGTCTCGCGCAGGCCCGCGGGTTCGATGATCTCGCGCTTCATCCAGGCGCGGTAAGGCTCCTTCGTCACGGCCTCGATGACGAGACCGATCAGCCCAAAGCCGTGATTGGAATATTTGAAGCGTGTGCCCGGCTCGATTACGGTCGGCAGCTTCAATTCCGCGAGCAGCTCGCTCGCGTCGAGATAGGGACGGCTGTCGATGAACTGGCCGGAATCGGCGCCGTCGCGCGTCAGTCCCGCGCTGTGCGAGAGCACTTGCGCAATCGTCGTTTCCGCGACGCGCGGATGCAGGCCGGCGACATATTGACCAATGGGATCGTCGAGCCGGAGCTTGCGCTGCTCGCGCAGCTTCATGATGCCGGCCGAGGTAAAGCTCTTCGAGTGCGAGGCGATGCGGAAGCGGTGGCGCGGGGTGAGCTTCTCGCCGGTGTCGAGATTGGCGAGGCCGAATGCGTGCTCGGCGACGATTTCGCCGCGATGGGCGAATGCGATGACGACGCCAGGCTGCTGGATTGTGGTGTGCTGGAATTCGATCCAGGAGCCGATGTAGTCGATCGCGGATCGCAGCCACTTGTCCATTGCGCACCGATTAGCGAGGAGAGGATTTGATCGAGAGGCTAGCCGAGAAAGCAGAACGGGCACAACCCTGAGGTTGTGCCCGTTCGTCTCATTCGGAGATGCGATGTTCTTAATAAACGAGGGTTGCCCCGGTCGGCTTGTCGAGCGCGGCGGCGAGCGAGCGATATTCGGAGCTGTCGGTGCCGGCGAGCGAGGCGAGCTTGTTGAGGTGATACTGCGCCTGCTCGCGGTTGCCCTGCTCGAGCTGCCAGAGGCCATAATACTGCCAGGTGCGGACGTGGTTCGGATCGTCCTTCAGCGCCAGCTCGTAATAGACCTTCGACGACCGATAGTCGCCGAGCTTGCGATAGGAGTAGCCGATCAGATTGGCGACATCGGCGACGTCGTCGCGCTTGAGCGACTTCAGCTGGCCGATCGCGCCGGTGTAGTCGTGATTGTCGTAGATCGTGGTGTAGGCGGTGCGATAGGCAGCAAGGAATTTCGGATCGCTGACGGAGGAGCTCTTCTTCTTGCCCTTTTTGGTCGAGGTGTCCGACGCCGGCGGCGGCGAGGGGGAGTCGCCACCTGCGGCATAGGCGCTGGTCAGAGCCGGCCCGGCCGCCAATGTCATGGCGACAAGTCCCGGCACAAGAAGCGTTGAGAGTTTGCGCATCGAAGTTCTCCGGTATGGAACGTGGCGATCCTACACGATTGCCCAAAGACCGGAACACCCGTCAGGCAAAAACATTCCCGGCATCCTGGCCTATTCGCCCTGCGGGCGGATGACAAACTTGTCATCCAGATGAACGGGAGCCTGCGGCGGGCTTCAGATTGGGTTCAGTGCGTGCCCCCTAGGCTCCAACCTACGATCAAAGGGTTGGCGAGAGGGCGCCCGCCTCAAGATCCTTCCAAGAGGAGACCAACCATGTTGAAGACTATTTCCGCAGCCTTGCTCGCAGCGTCCGTGATCGCAGCCCCGGCCTTCGCGGCCGAGGCCGGCAAGACCACCACGACCACGCCGGTGATCAAGGCGGACCAGAGCCAGACCAAGGTGTCGACCACCGCCGCGAAACCCGACGCCGGCCTCAAGGCCGATGCCAAGACTTCGGACGTCAAGGCTTCGGACGTCAAGGCCGACGCCAAGGTGGACGCGAAGTCGAAGGCGATGAACGCCAACGCCGCAGTCACACCGGACGCGCACAAGACCGTGCGCACGCATCGCCACCACCACAAGCATTTGTCGGCGAAGAAGTCGCTGACGACGCAGCCGGACGTGACCAAGCCGGCGACGATGGACAAGCGCAGCTAACCACTGATCCTGCGCGGCGGCGTCCTAGCATTGCCCCAGCCGCCGCGTGAGGAATTCAGACCCGGCCCGTTCGTCACGCCTTGCGCGAAAGCTCGAGGTGCTGGCGGCGGGCCGGTACGACCATGCTGAAGCCCGCGAGCAACCTCCCAGGTTTGGCGGCCGCAAACAAAACCTCGAAAACAACCCCATGCACAGTAGCGGGTCGTAGATAAATCAATGGTTTGACGGGTGGCTCATCTGCGGATTTTACGAAGTCGTTTGACTCGTCGGGCAAAACACCTGTAGACATGCATCATTGCAACCTTGGGGCTGGAACGTCTCCGAGACTGATCGAGCGGAGCGTAAGTGGTGCGGCGACGAGCGGAACGCGCAGTGAGCTTGGCGTTGATGCTGGCACTGCCGCTGGCGCTCACCGGATGTTTCGGCAGCGATGGTGACCGTCCAACCCTGATGGACGGGACTCAGGCCGGAGGTCCACAACCGTTCCCGGATAATTTCCGTGGCGACACACTGGCCTTGATGCGCAGCTATCTGAATAACCCCGTCGGCGTGCGTGACGCCAGCATGGCCGAGCCGGTGCAACGCGAGGTCGGCGGCCGGCAGTTCTACGTTAGCTGCCTGCACTTCACCCCACGCGAGACCGACGGCAGCTACAAGGCCATGAGGGAGCGCGCCGTGATCTTCGTCAACGGCCGGGCGGACCGCGTCGCCGATCGCGCCAGCGAGCTGTGCGCGGGCGCGGTTTACGTACCCTTTCCGGAACTTGAAAAGATGACGCGGTAGCGCAAAGCCCACCTTCATCGCTTGGTGATAGGACAAAGCCCGCCGGAGCTGCCGGATCACATTTCGGGGAGCTTTGAACGGAGTGGTTTTGCGTTGCGACTAATCGTTACGGCAGGTTTTGTCCCCGACGAAAAAAAACCGTCGGCACGAGCCTGCGGGACGGAACAAAATCGCGTTGTTGCCGCTCCGTCACAGTCACGAACGATCAACGTTCCGGCATCGCCGCGAAGCAACCCAATTCACGCCACGTTGTTTCCTGAGTGTCGCAATTGAAAGAACGGGGATGATCATGAAGAGGATTTTGCTGGGTGCAGTTGCCCTGCTTGCGCTGGCCGCGCCGGCTGCCGCAGCCGACATGCAGGCGCGCACCTACACCAAGGCTCCGGCCTACACGCCGCCGCAGGTGATCTACAACTGGACCGGCTTCTACATCGGCGGCCATGTCGGCGGCGCCTTTGCCGGCGACAGCAGCTTCCAGTCGAGCGACGCGCGCTTCCTCGGCGGTGTCCAGGGCGGCTTCGATTACCAGTTCGCGCCCAATTGGGTCATGGGTGTCGAGGCCCAGTATTCCTGGCTGCCGACCAACAATGGCGGTGCCACGTTCCCGCTGGGCACGCAGGTGACCTCCAATACCGACCAGCTCGGCTCGGTGACCGGTCGCATCGGCTACACCTGGGGACCGGCGCTGCTTTACGCCAAGGGCGGTTATGCCTGGCGCAATGGCGGCCTTGGCGTCAATGTCGCCGGCGTCCCGCAGCCCTTCACGGCCACCGGCAACAGCAAGGACGGCTATACCGTTGGCGCTGGCCTCGAATACATGTTCGCGCCGAATTGGTCGGCCAAGGCCGAGTACCAGTATTACAACTTCGGCAGCACGACGATCACCTCCGGTCCGGTCGACGTTGTCGGCGTTCGCGGCCGGGAGGATGAGCATACCGTCAAGGTCGGTGTGAACTACCGCTTCGGCTGGGGCGGTCCGGCAGCCTCGCGCTACTGACGCGCCACCAGCGACCACGATCTGACAAAGGCCGGCACCCGCCGGCCTTTCGTTTGCCGGGCTCCGGTTGCCAGCCTTCTGTTGTTTGCATTGCGTCAACCATCTGGCGCGTCATTTGCAAGCAAACGTTTTGGCGCCCGCTTTCTCACGCGCGTCATGGAGCTCGGGTAAAGCAAAAATAATTTTTGCAGCTTAGGGAACTCGCGCGCCGGAACGCGTTATATGACAATACCGGGCTGGTGGGACGACGGACATGCGTATCTTGGTGTCGGCAGTGCTGCTCTCGTGCTTCGTCAGTTTGCCGTGCGCTGCCCAAACAATCCTCAAATCCGAGCCTCTGATGCTGGCACCCTATGAGGTGGCCTTCGTCAAGGACGCCTCGTGCTCCTCCGGCAAGGTGCTCAAGGTCACCGGGGCGATCCGTGGGCTGCATCGCCGGAAGGCCTGTGTGGCTCTGGCGGGCGAGCAGGCCTCGCTCGCGACCGCGACGCCCTGAGCTTTTCCTGAGCTCTTGTTCCCAGCTTCGATCCGTCTTTAGGAATTCAGCTCGAGCTCCATCCTCGCTTGGCGATCGGCCTCCGCCTTGTTCCGGGCCGGGTCCTCGCCCTGTGCGGCCCGGCACGGCTTGATCTCGTAATCGTTGTCGAGCACCCGGCGCGGTCCGGGGCGGTTGTCATCCGCGGATACGTCCACGACGAGGCCGCTTCGCTGCGCGAGCCTCCAGACGTCGGACTCGTCAGGATAGGCCTTGCTGATCTGGGCATCGTTGCAGAACAGGGCGTAGGGCATTCTTCCCGCTCCCGGAAAGCGCATTAACGATTTTGCGGGGGAGGGGTTCCGGTCGCAGGTCGATCACGCGGCCGTGATCGGGGGGCGCCGGGCCCTGAGTCCTTAACGAGTCCTGAATCCCGAAAAAAAGAATCCCCGGGACTCATTTGGCGGAATCAGCGGATGTTTTCGGCCATGACGACGGACCTGAAAACCTCTTGCGGGCACATGCTGCTGCCCCTCACGCTGGCCCTGTTCGGCGCCTGCGCGGCCAATCTCTGGCTGGTGTGGTCCTGGCTTTAGGCAAGCGACGGGAGATCCGGCTTTACTTGTCGGCCGGTGGACGGGAGGAGGGGTCGCGGATGGCGGCGCGCAGTTTGGTCAAAGTGGCCGCGCAATATTCCTCGCGCTCGCGCTCGAACCGCTCCTGATGCTTGCGGAAATTGGCGATGCGGGCCTGCATCTCGGTGCGGACGTCGTGGCTCGCCACCCGCGGCGGCGGGAGAGGTAAGGGTTGCGGCGGAGCGGCCTGAAGTGGCTCGGTCTCGACAACGGTGTTGGCGGGGACGATCTGCACCGACGCGGCCACTGTCGCCATCGGGATCTCCGGTGGATGCAAGTCATCCCTTTTGCCGGTTACCGATTGGACGAAAGCCATTGTCTGCGCGATCAGCGCGTCGCGTTCCGTGATCCACTTCATGGTGCACCCTTGTTGGGGGTATTCCAGCAAAGCTGGCCGGCCGAATCAAGAAGGTGTTGGGTGGGGATTGCATATTTTTCCCGACCGCCCGACAGTGGGGGAATGGATGCCAAAGCAGACCATTCAGCCGAAGCCGAGGGCTTGAGGCTCGTCCGCGCGTTCCTGTCGCTGCCGCCCGACAAACGGGCGGAGGTGATCGCGTTCGTTGAGGAGTTGGCCCGCGCCAAACGCCGTCCCGAGGAGGGCGCCGACGTCTCGCCGGGGTGAGCGCTAACGCTCCCGCGGATTGAGGTTGGGCTCGAACGGGGCCCCGACCACCCGAACCGGCGTCGGAGCGGTCACGTCGATCACTGCCCGCTGGGCCTGCTGCTTTGCCGGAGCCGGTTCGAACAGCGCCATTGCTCCAGCCAAGGCGCTACAGCACAGCGTCACCGTCGCCAGCAGAAACATGTTTCGGTTTTCTTCCCTGATCCGCATGGGCCGACAACGGACGACGCTGGCGACTGGTTCCGGTGCGCACTCATCGCGCCAGCAGAAATCCCATGGCGAATGCGAACAGCACGGCCGTCATGACGACGGCCGCCGCCGCGCCGGCGGCGATCCTGGCCTTCTCTTTGATGGTGGGGCGCATCGGTGCTGCAATCTACCTCATGTTGAACTCTGATCCAATCCATGATCAGTAGCCGCGCCCGCGACAAGCGCGGCCAACATGCATTCCCGAAGGTCGACCCATGAACGAGGATGTCAGCGACGGCTGGGCCGCGTCCGCGGCCGCTTGGATCGTCGAGCAGGGCGAGGACGGCGACTATGGCCGCCGCTTCGTGCTGGACGCGCCGATGCGGGCGCGGATCGAAGGGCGAGGCTTCCGCAATGCCCTCGACGTCGGCTGCGGGGAGGGACGCTTCTGTCGGATCATGCAGCGCGCCGGCATCCGTACCACTGGCGTCGATCCGACCGAAGCGCTGCTCGCGCGTGCCATGGAGTTGGACCCGCACGGCGACTACCGGCTCGGCCGAGCCGAGACAATGGAGGTGGATGCCTCCTATGACCTCGTCGTGAGCTATCTCAGCCTGATCGACATGCCCGATCTGGCTGGAGCTATCGTGAAGATGGTGGCAGCGCTGCGGCCGGGTGGTACGCTGCTGATCGCGAACCTCACCAGCTTCAACACGGCCGGTCCGCCCGACGGCTGGACGCGTGACGCTGATGGCGCCCTGCGCTTCACCATCGATCATTACATGGACGAGCGGACGACCTGGGTGACTTGGCGCGGCATCCGAGTTCAGAACTGGCATCGTCCGCTCAGCACCTACGTGACGCTGCTGCTCGATCACGGACTCCAATTGCGCCTGTTCGCTGAGCCGCAGCCTACGGGCGGTGATCCCGACAGAATTGCCCGTCATCGCCGGGTGCCATTTTTCCACATCATGGAGTGGCAGAAGCCGGCTTGAGGGACGAGGCCGGCGATTTCGAACGCGCAGCTGAACTGCTAGTGTGTTCGCGACGGATTCTTGATTTGAGGTCCACCCGATGACCGCCCATCGTCCACCCGTGCTCGCCCATGAGCGGTTCGCCGCCGACCGCAACAATTTCGCGGGCCTCGACCTCGCCGCGCGGTTCGCGCGGATCGAGCGGACAAACCTGTGGGGCGCGGCCAGTTCGGTGTCGGGCCTCGGCTCGGAGGATCCCGCGACCGCTGCGGTCCGCGAGATGCTTCCTCCACTGCTGCAACGGCTTGGCGCGCACTCGCTGCTCGATGCGCCCTGCGGCGATGCGGGCTGGATCGGCCGCATCAAGCTGGATCTCGACTACACCGGCATCGACATCGTGCCGTCGCTGATCGCGGCCAATCGCCAGCGCGTGGCTGGCGGCGAGTTGTCAGGCCGGTTTCTCGTTGCCGACATCACGCGCGATGCACTGCCGCGCGCGGATGTCGTTCTGTGCCGGGACTGCCTGGTGCATTTGAGTTTCCGTAATATCGTCCGCGCCGTCGCGAACTTTCGCGCCAGCGGCGCGCATTTCCTGCTGGTCACGACATTTCCCGAATGGGACGGCAATCGCGATTGCGAGGACGGCGACTGGCGGGCGTTGAACATGGAGAAGGCGCCGTTCGACTGGCCGGCACCGCGCGCGCTGATCAACGAGCGTTGCGAGGAGGGCGGTGGCGGCTGGCGCGACAAGAGCCTCGGGCTGTGGGCGCTGGATGAACTGCCCGATCGTGTCCTCACTGCCCCTGGGATATGACGGACGCGAGCGGAACGTCCGTTGCGTCAGTGATTGCCGTCGCGCTATACTTTTGGTTGCACGATGCCGTCTCGCATTGCGGTGACGATGCCGGAGCACGCCATGAGACCGAGTGTCGTGGTCGTCGCCTTCCTGGTCTGGTGCTGCGCGCCCGCGCTGGCGCAGCAGGACGGCGCTGCGCTCTACGCAAGCCACTGCGCGCAATGTCACGATGGCGGCGATGGCCGGAGCCGTGTGCCGAGCCGCGGAGCCATGCTGGGGATGTCGTTAGATCATGTGCTGGGAACGCTGACTTCCGGCAGCATGGCGGTGATTGCGAAGGACCGCAGCGAATCGGAACGGCGCGCGATTGCTGCCTTCGTCACCGGCAAGGCCGCGGTGGGGGACCATGCAGTCGATGCGGAGGGACGCTGCACGCAGCAGCTCAACTTCTTCCCGCAGCCGCTCGATGGTCCGCGCTGGAATGGGTGGGGTGTCGACGCTGGCAACAGCCGCTTCCAGCCGGCCGACATGGCCGGCCTGACCGCGGAAGAGGTGCCGCGCCTGCGGCTGAAATGGGCTTATGCCTTTCCCGGCGCCTCGGTGTCGTTTGCGCCACCGACGATCGTGGGCGGTCTGCTGTTTATCGGCGGCACTGACCGCAAGGTGCACGCGCTCGATGCGCGAAGCGGCTGCACGATGTGGACGCTGCCGACCGATGCCGCGGTGCGCGCGGCGATCAGCTTCGGGCCGCTTCCCGGCACCGATCAGTTCGCAATCTTTTTCGGTGACCTGCGCGCCAATGCCTATGCGGTGAACGCACTGACCGGGGCGCTGATCTGGAAGACGAAGATCGAGGAGCATCCGGCAGCGCGCATCACCGGAGCGCCGACGCTGTATTCCGGTGTACTCTACGTCCCGGTCTCCTCGCTCGAGGAGGCCGCCGGTTCGCAGGCCAGTTACGAATGCTGTACGTTCCGCGGCAGCGTGGTCGCGCTCGAGGCTGTGACCGGCAAGCCGGTGTGGCAGGCCTACACGATCCCCGAGGTGCCGCATCCGACCGGCAAGAATGCAAGAGGCACGCAGCTGTTCGGCCCGTCCGGCGCGGCGGTGTGGTCGGCACCCACGATCGATGCGAAACGCAACGCCGTCTACGTCGCGACCAGCAATTCCTATTCGAATCCGCCGGCCGCAACCGCCGATGCGGTCCTCGCTTTCGAGCTTGCGACCGGTAAGCTGCTCTGGAAGCAGCAGGCGACCCCGAGCGACGCCTTCATTGTCGCGTGCTTCGGCGCGGACAAGACCAATTGTCCTGAAGATCACGGACCCGACCACGATTTTGGCCAGTCGCCGATTCTCGTGACCTTGCGCGATGGCAGGCGCGTTCTCGCCATCGCGCAGAAGTCCGGCGTCGTGCACGCGCTTGATCCTGATGACGGCGGCAAGATTCTGTGGCAGACGCGGATCGGAAAGGGCGGTGCGCTCGGCGGCAGCGAGTGGGGCTCGGCCGCCGATCAGGATCGCATCTATGTCGCTAACTCCGACGTGCGGTTCCTGCGCGATGGTACGCGGCGGCTCGATTCCACCCAAGGCGGAGGTCTGTTCGGCCTCGACCTCGCCAGTGGAAAAATTGCAATGGAAGTATCTCCCGTCGCCTGTGGCGATCGCCTCCAATGCAGCCCTGCGCTGTCGGCTGCCGTGAGCCTGATCCCCGGCGTCGTGTTTTCCGGCGGCGTCAGCGGCTTCCTGCGCGCCTACGCGACAGCCGACGGAAAGCTGTTGTGGGAATACGACACGGCGCGAGACTATACGACGGTGAACGGCGCGGCTGCTCATGGCGGCGCGATCGACGGCCCCGGGCCGATCATCGCTGGCGGAATGCTGTACACCAATTCCGGCTACGGGCAGTGGGGCGGCGTCGCCGGCAACGCACTGCTGGCGTTCGAGGTTGCGAAGGAGTGAGGGTCCGTCCTGGATCGCCCGCGCTCCAGCCGAGCGACAGAACCCGTCAGCCAACTGAGGAGGAAGGAGTTTCGATGATCGGCGCGAGATGTCGTTGCGGCGCTCTGGCGCTGTCGCTTCCCGGACCTTCCAGCCTCGTCGTTGCCTGTCATTGCGTCGACTGCCAGCGTCGAACCGGCGCGCCGTTCGGGGTCGGTGCGTTCTATCCGGCGGAGGCGGTCACGATTTCGGGGACGCCGAAGGAGTACGTCCGGACAGCCGCAAGCGGCGGCAAGGTTCGCAGCTATTTTTGCGCCGAGTGCGGTTCGACGGTCTATTGGAAGGCGGACAATCTGCCTGCGATGATCGGCGTTGCCGTGGGCGCGATCGCGGTTCCGAACTACCCGGCGCCCATCCGCTCGGTTTTCGAACAGTCGAAACATGCCTGGGTGGAAATATCAGAGGCTGAGCACTTCCAGCAAAGCAGCGCACCGAAGCATTCGAAGTGAGCGTTGCGCGTCAAATTTCGCGCCAAGGCTTCGCGGCGAGACGAATGACGCCGTTCCCGTGTGGTTCCGCCGAGGGTTGGAATTTGCGGCAGTCCCTTCGCTTCGCGTGAGACAATAGCTAGCGGTCCCGGTTGGAACGAACGTGACAAAAACTCGTTTGCCGACCGGAGCTAACGATGAATAACGCGGAAATTTTCGAACCTTTCTTGAAGCGGTTGCGGGTCAGCACCGAAATTGACGAAGAGGATGAGGTCGCCATCCGCAATCTGCCAATCACGGTGAAGCGGATGGCTGGCGGTCAACCGGTCGTTTCTCTCGGAGATCGGCCTTCGGCATGCTGCCTTGTCGTTGATGGCTTTATCCTGAGATCAAAGATCGTCGGCAATGGCCACCGCCAAATCATGGCTTTTCACCAGCCCGGCGACATTCCCGATCTGCAGGGTCTCTTTCTCCATGTGATGGACCATGACGTCAGCACGCTTGGCGATAGCGTTCTCGGCTTCATTCCCCATGCAGCGGTGCGCTCACTGACAAGAAAGCGGCCCAACGTGGCTCAAGCGCTTTGGCGCGATACACTGACCGACGCCGCGATCTTCCGCGAGTGGATCTGCAACGTTGGTCAGCGCGAAGCCGCAAGCCGCGTGGCGCACCTCGTGCTCGAGCTTTACACCAGATTGAAGGCGATCGGCCGAGCGGACGGCCTGTCCTTCGATTTTCCGGCCTCTCAGGCACTGCTCGCCGACGCCGTCGGCACCAGTGTGGTTCACATGAATCGCGTCGTTCAGCAGCTGCGTGCTCAGCGCGTGTTGGACCTGGAGCGGGGAAGAATATCGATCCTTGATGAAGCCAGGCTGCGTCAAATTGCAGACTTCGACGTGCTTTACCTTCATCTCAATCCGTCGCTCTGAGCCATGAAGTTCTACTTCGACATCAAGGACGACTTTTTCGCTGCGGTCGACGAGGATGGGGTGGATTTGCCCGGCCCGGAAGCCGCCGAAAGAGAGGCGATCGCCATGGCGACCTCGATTGCCAGAGACGTCGCGTCGGCGAAGGGGGCGCAGGTCCTCATTACAGTCAGGAACGAGAAGCACCCGATGCTCGAGTTGAGTGTAACGGTCGCTCGGAAAGCTCTGACGTGATTGCGTCGGAAATCGATTCTCGCCGTCGTTAGCGTCCTGAAGACGTTCAAGAGACCTTGGCCGTCCGGGGGAGGAGTGCCCCGATCTATCAGGCCGCGGTGTCGGCTAAATCGATGGTGCCGGCTGAGGGGATTGAACCCCCGACCTTCGGTTTACAAAACCGCTGCTCTACCGCTGAGCTAAGCCGGCACGCTTGGAGAAGCGGGGCAGGGCCAGCGTACGCCGGAGCCCTCCGCCCGTGCGCGCCGCAATACCAGACTTGACCGGAAAGTGCCAGAACCCGCGATCCCCGATGCAGACATGAATCAGGCGGCCCCGAGGGCCGCCTGATCTGTCGCGTTCGGTTCAAACCGCGTTACTGGCAGATGTGCGGGCGCCCGTCTTGGCCCTTGAACCAGGTGCCGGGCGTGCAGACGAAGCCGTTGCGCTGGGCGTAGGTGCGGGTGTCCCAGCCGCGGTTGTCCCAAGAATTATTCCACGAATTATCCCAACCATTGTCGTAGGCGTAGGCGTCGTTCGTGGCACGGAACGGGGCGGTTGCGATTGCGCCCGCAGTCCCGATGGCTGCGCCGGCTACGCCAGCGGCTGCTCCGACCGCGCCAGCGGCGACGTCGGTCGGCCAGAAGCCGGTGCGGCTCCTGTTCCAGTCGTTATTCCAATCGCCGTTGTTGGTGTGGCGGTAGGACACGCGACGATGCCGATAGCCGCTGTCGGTGTACGGATTTCCCGGTCCGACGTTCTGGCAGTTGGCGTTGGGGAATTGCGCGGCGCAACGGCCGGGGTTGGTGATCGCGGTCTGCGCCATGGCAGAGCCTGCCACCAGGGTCGCCGCAATCGCCGTGGCTCCGAGAAGTTTGACGTTCATGATTGTTTGGCTCCCGTTTTGTTGACGGGGGCTAAACGCCGAAGACGCCGGACGTTCCGCTGAAACCGGTGGATTTTCGTCGGCGATGGTCAAACGGAAGTGAGCACGGGCCATGGTTCCCACTGCAGGGTCCGGCGGCGTTAATGCTTCGCTAGTTCGCTTTGGCGCATTTGAGGGGCGCGCAATCCTTACACATTAGGCTTACCGGCAATTGGTGAGAGGCCCTTAACCCTCTCTGCGCCGCCATCGGGTAGGTTGTCGCCGGATAAATGGGATCCCCTCATGCGCGCATCTGCGCTCGCCGCCTTTCTGATCGGACTGCCCGCGACGGCGTTTGCCGGCGGCGGCTTCGATATCGTCGTCCCCGGCCGTCCGGGCGTGCCCATCATCATCAACAACATCGACGCGTCCTATGCCGTGATCGAGGGGACCTGGGGCCTGGGGAAGAACGTTCAGGTGCAGCCCACGATCTATGGCGGCCGCTATGTCGCCGAGCGCCAGCCCACGGACGTCGGCCATTACTACCCGACGCTGGGCCTGCGGCCCGGCTATGGCCGGCTCGAGGTCGAGCCGCCCGCGAACCGCAAATTGCCCAAGCCCGCCGAGAGCCATTACCAAAGCTGGGGCGCGCAATCGGCGCCGCTGCCGGCGCAGATGGACGTGCCCGTCAATCCGCCGCCGGTGATCCTCGCGCCTGAGATCAACGACTATCCGCCGCGTCCTCGGCCGCGGCCGCGTGCAGAGACACCCGGCAGGCCGCCGGGTTAAGAAACGATAAAATCCAAAAAACGGAAATCAACAGGAGAGAGTAATGCGTCAGATGATTTCGGGACTGGTCGCGGCGGCTGCCGCGATGTTCGTCGCTACCGCGCCCGCCGCGGCCTGCGGCTTCGATCCGTGCCAGCCGGTCGCGCCGGTGTATTCCGGCTGCAACACCGGCTGCGGCGGTTATGGGGCCGGCTACGGCTACGGCGCCTATGAGCGTCTCGCCGAGCCCACCACTCAGTATTATCACGTCAATCAGGGCCCGACCTATACCGGCCCGGGCGCCTTCGCGCCGTATCCGACCTATCGTGAAGACGCGGTGGTTGCGCCCGCCAATTACGGCTACGGCCGTGGCTATGGTTACGGCAACGGTTATGGCTATCGCGCCGCCGCGGTCGAAGCCCCGGCCGCCTATCCCTACCGCCGCCCGTATTACCGTCCGTATCGCTATGGCTATGGCCCGCGCGCCGGCTATCTGCCGCGCACGCATTACGGCTACGGTCCGCGCTACGGCTACGCTCCGCGCCACGCGCCGTACTATGGCGGCCACCGCGTGCTGCGCCGCTATTACTGATCGCTTGATCGGTTGAAACAACGAAACGCCCGTCCGCGATGCGGACGGGCGTTTTCTTTTGTGTTGTTACCGCTTCATCAGCCCGAGACGGCTCGCGCCGACATAGAGCGAGAGCACGGCGGCATTCGAGACGTTGAGGCTCTTGATCTCGCCGGGCATGTCGAGCCGCGCCACAACGCTGCAGGTCTCGCGTGTCAATTGCCGCAGGCCTTTGCCTTCAGCGCCCAGCACCAGCGCGAGCGGCTCGCGCAGCGTGACGTCCGAGAGATCCGCGCTGCCTTCACTGTCCAGCCCGACAGTCTGGAAGCCGAGCTCGTTCAGCGTGGTCAGTGCGCGGGCGAGGTTTTGCACCGTCACCATCGGGACGAGCTCCAGCGCGCCGGAGGCGGCCTTGGCCAGCACGCCGGTCGCTTCCGGACTGTGGCGCGCCGTGGTGACGATCGCCTTCACCGCAAACGCCGCCGCCGAGCGCAGGATCGCGCCGACATTGTGCGGATCGGTGATCTGGTCGAGCACCAGCACGATGCCGTCCTGCTCCAGATCCTCGATGTCTGGCGAGGGCAGGGGATCGGCCTCGGCGAGCAGGCCCTGGTGCACGGCGTCGGGCGACAGCAGCCGGTCGATCTCCTGGGGCCGGACGATCTCGGGCGTGACCGGGATCGCGATGTTCTCGTCCGCCAGACGCCTTGCGGCGTTCTCGGTCAGCGTCAGCTTGCGGATCTGCCGCTGGGGGTTGGCGAGCGCCATGGTGACGGTGTGCCAGCCATAAAGGATGACAGGCCCGTCGGTGTCCGAATCGCGATCGCGCCGGACCGGGCGCCCGGCCGATTTTCCGGGCCTGTTGAAGGGCTTAGACCCACCGCGGGGGCCCCTCGGGTTGAATTTTCGATCCTTCATGGGCTCGCTTGTGTCACGGGTCCCGGAATATGGCAATTTGGGTAGCTTCGGGGGCGATTTTAGCTGTTCGCCTCGGTTGACTTTACCCCATCGCTTCGCCGATAACCGCGCCCGGTCGCGCCCCCATCCGGGCTGTCGCGGCCTTCACGTTCCATGGCCGTCTTCGGTCGCCGGCAAGGTCCGGCCCGATTGTGCTGCCGTCGAGCGGGGGAGTGTCCCGAGTGGCAAAGGGAGCTGACTGTAAATCAGCCGCCTCATGGCTTCGCAGGTTCGAGTCCTGCCTCCCCCACCAGCCTTCGCTCGCTTCGCGAGCTACGGCTCGGCAAGCCGGCACCGATGGTCATGGCGCGAAGTGAGCGAAGGCTGTCGCGCCGTAGCCCGGAGGGCGCAGGCGGACTGGCTCAGAGCGCAAGTCACCCCATCATCTCCCGCACCATCGGCACCACCTTCCCCCCGTAGAGCTCGATGCTCTTCATCAGCTTCGCGTGCGGCAGCGGGCCCGCCGAATACTTCAGTTGAAAGCGCGAAATGCCAAGCGCCTTTGCCGTCCTGGCGATCTTGCGCGCGACCGTCTCCGGCGAGCCGACATAGAGCGAACCGTGCTCGGCCTCGTTCACGAACTCGTCGCGGCCCATCGGCGGCCAGCCGCGTTCCTTGCCGATGCGGTCGCGCATCGCCTTGTAGTCGGGCCACAGTTCCTCGCGCGCCTGTTCGTCGGTCTCGGCGACATAGCCGGGCGAGTGCACGCCGATCGGCTGTGCCGGCCGGCCGAACTCCCTGAACGCGCGGCGATAGAGATCGACGAAGGGCGCGAAGCGCGAGGGATCGCCGCCGATGATCGCGAGCATCAAGGGCAGGTCGTAATGCGCCGCGCGCACCACCGATTGCGGACTGCCGCCGACGCCGATCCAGGTCTTGAGCGTGCCGTTCTCGACCGGGGGATAGACCAGCTGCCCCTTCAGTGGCGGACGCAGCTTGCCTTCCCAGGTCACCGGCTCCTGCGACAGCAGCGCTGCGAACAGATCGAGCTTCTCCTCGAACAGCGCCTCATAAGCCCGCAGGTCGAAACCGAACAGTGGAAAGGACTCCGTGAACGAGCCGCGGCCGAGGATCACCTCGGCGCGCCCGTTCGAGAGCGCGTCCAGCGTGGCAAAGCGCTGGAAGACGCGGATCGGATCGTCCGAGCTCAGCACCGTCACGGCCGAGCCGAGATGAATGCGCCTGGTCCGCGACGCGATGGCGGCCAGCACGGTCTCAGGGGAGGAGATCGCGAAGTCGGCGCGGTGATGCTCGCCGAGGCCGATGAAGTCGAGGCCGAGGTCGTCGGCAAGCACCGCCTCGTCGACGACGTTGCGGATCACCTGTGCGTGCGGAAGCATCGCGCCGGAGGCGTCCCTGGTGACGTCGCCAAAGGTGTCCAGTCCGAATTCGAGCGGTGCGGTCATTGATGAGATCTCTGCGGGAGGATCGACCGCATTTAAGGGACCGCAGCCGCGCGACAAGGTGACTTTCGGAAATGCTCGGTTTCCGTTTGTCGGCCTACCGCCACATCCCGCGCATCCGCGCGCCGATGTCGACCTTTGGCCCTTGCGCGGCAGTGCGCGCTGAGCTTGCGCCGGCCTTTGGCCAGGCTGTGCGCTCGAACAGATAGACGAGCGGCTCCGGGATGAAGCGGGTGCGCGAGGCGTAGACGTGGCGGTCACCCTTGGCGACCTGGCCGTGGACAAAGAAGCGCTGCGGCACCACGAGGTGCAGATCGTCCTTGGCGCGCGTCATCGCGACATAGAGCAGGCGGCGTTCCTCCTCGAGCTCGGCGCTGGTGCCGGCGCCGAGATCCGACGGCATGCAGCCGTCGACGACATTGAGCACGAACACCGATTTCCACTCCTGGCCCTTGGCGGAGTGGATGGTGGAGAGGATCAGATAGTCCTCGTCGCGCAAGGGTGGTCCGGATTTGTCGCTGGTCGCATCCGGCGGATCGAGCGTGAGCTCGGTCAGGAATTTCTCGCGCGAGGCATAGCCGCTCGCGATCTGCTCGAGCTGCATCAGATCGGCGCGGCGCGTCTCAGAATCCTCGTGGAGGCGATCGAGATGCGGTTCGTACCAGAGCCGCACGCGTTCGAGATCGGCCGGCCATTCCGAATAGCGCAAATTTTCGATCGTGCGGACGAAGTCGGTCCAGTCCGCGCCGGTGCGCGGCGGCACCGGGAGCTGGCCGAGCACAGCCAGCGGATCGGAGCTCTCCGCCATCTGGTCGAGCACGCGCTGCGCCGTCGCAGGTCCGATGCCGGGCAAGAGATGCAGAATGCGAAATCCCGCGACGCGGTCGCGTGGGTTTTCGGCAAAGCGCAGCAGCGCCAGCACGTCCTTGACGTGCGCGGCATCGAGGAATTTCAGCCCGCCGAATTTCACGAACGGGATGTTGCGGCGGGTCAGCTCGATCTCGAGAGGACCGGAATGCGAGGACGTCCGGAACAGCACCGCCTGGTGCTTCAAGAGCGCGCCTTGCTCGCGATTGGCCAGCACCTCCTCGACGATGTAGCGGGCCTGGTCGGTCTCATCATGCACGGTGACGAGTTGTGGCTTTTGCGTGGAGCTGCGGTCGGTCCAGAGGTTTTTTGTGAAGCGCTCGCGCGCCAGGCCGATGACGCCGTTGGCAGCCGCCAGCAAGGGTTGCGTCGAGCGGTAATTGCGGTCGAGCGTGATCATCTCGGCGCGCGGCGAGAAGCTCTGCGGAAAATCGAGGATGTTGCGGACAGTGGCGGCGCGGAACGAATAGATCGACTGCGCGTCGTCGCCGACGACGGTGAGGCCGCGACCGTCCGGCTTCAGCGCCAGCAGGATCGAGGATTGCAGACGGTTGGTGTCCTGATATTCGTCGACCAAGACGTGATCGAAGCGGCCGCCGATTTCTTCCGCGATCAGCGCATCGCTCATCATCTGCGACCAGTAGAGCAGGAGGTCGTCGTAATCGAGCACGTGCTGGGCCTGCTTGGCCTCGACATAGGCTGCGAACAGGCTCTTCAGCTCGGCCGCCCAGCCTGCGCACCAGGGGTAATGCGCCCCCAACACCTTCTCGATCTCCATCTCGGCATTGACGCAGCGCGAGTAGATCGACAGGCATGTGCCCTTGGCGGGAAAGCGGCTCTCCGTCTTCGACAATCCGCGCTCGTGCCGGACCAGGTTCATCAGGTCGGCGGAATCCTCGCGGTCGTGGATGGTGAAGGCAGGATCGACGCCGATCCGCTCGGCATATTCGCGCAGCAACCGTGCGCCGATGCCGTGGAACGTGCCGGCCCAGCTGAGCGCGTCGCGCATGATCGCGGCGTTGTTCTCGCCAAGCACTTTTCGGGCGATGCGCTCGACCCGGCCGGCCATCTCGGCCGCTGCGCGGCGCGAAAACGTCATCAGGAGGATGCGGCGCGGATCGCTCCCCGCGACGATCAAATGCGCGACGCGATGGGCCAGCGTATTGGTCTTGCCGGAGCCCGCACCGGCGATGACGAGCAGGGGCGCGCCCACGGTCGCGCCATCGGCCACGCCATGCTCCACGGCGCGGCGCTGCTCCGCATTGAGCGTGTCCAGATATGTCGCCACGAATCGCCCCGGTGAAACAGCCAGAGTCGGCGATCCCGCCCCGAATCGCAATGCGTCTGGACGGGACCGATGTTAAGACCTAGGGACGAGACGGCCCAAGGTTCCATTCCCAAAAAAGCGCCCCCCGGCATGACCGAGCTCAAATCCGACCAGTTCGAGATGCGGCGGCTGGAATCGCTCAGCAACACCATCTTTGGCGTCGCCATGACGCTGCTCGCCTACGATCTGCCCAGGGCCGCGGTGTTCAGCAGCGCGCCGGACTGGAACGATCTCGCCCGGGTCTATTCCGGCAAGCTCGCGGGTCTTGCGCTCAGCTTCATCATCGCCGGCGTGTTCTGGATCAGCCATCACCGGCGGCTGGCGCGCCAGCCCGTCGGCAGCCGCGGCGCGGTGATCCTCAATCTGTTCTTCCTGCTCTCGATCGTGCTGCTGCCGGTGACCAACGGCCTCTACACCAACTACCCCGTGAGCAGTGCGGTCGCCGTGCTCTACGGCCTGCACCTGACCGCGATCGCCGGCCTCAATGCCTGGCTGTGGTGGAGGATCCTGGGCGGCTGGCGCCATGAGATCATGGCCTCGCTGTTTCCGCTGCTGGTGTTCATCCCGGGCACGGTCGTTGCGGCGTTCGCGCCGCAGGTCGCGCCGTTCGTATGGTTCATCGCCTTCGGCGGGCTGCTGATCCAGCGCTTCTATGTCGGGCCGACCGGGCCGAACAATTAGGCCTGCCGCTCATTCGCCGGAGGGCGTCGCGCCAAACCCGTCGGCCGGCACGTAAAGCTTGACCGGGCGGATTTCGTAGACCGCTGACGGATTGACCTGGCGCAGGGTCCGCGCGGCCGCGATCGCCTCCTCGTCCGTGTCGTATTCGACGAGGTGGAAGCCCAGGAGCTGCTCCTTGGTCTCGGCAAACGGGCCGTCCAGCACGACGCCCGCGCCGGGGCCACGCAAGGTGCGGGCCTTTCGGGTCTCGTCCAGGCGGGCGGCCGGGCCGAAATGCCCGCTTGCCCGGAGGGGCGCCTGAACCTCGATGACTTTGGCCACGACCGCGGCGTCCTTCTCGGGCGTCCAGGACAAGATCTCGTCTTCCACGTGATAGGCCAGGATGGCGTAAAGCATTCGTCACCTCGTTGATTCTCGCTGCGCGCGTCCGAAGGACGTATCACCACCGTCGCAGCCGACAACGGGGTCGGGGAAAATATTGCGTCGCCGGGTGGGGCGACGAAACCTTCCCGAAACCCGATTGCGGCCGAAAGGTGTGAACGCCGCCCGAAATCGACGCGACTGATTGCCACCAAGAACACTTCGGAGGCGGCCATGTCGACCATCAAGATCATCTGCAAGATCATCTGCGACGCGCGTCGGGCGGGAAGGTCGGAGCTTGCGGATCTGCACGACCAGAGCGGCCACCATCGCTATTACGGCAGCTCGGCCGAGAGCGGCGGCGAGCGCATCGTCGAGAGCCGGCGCGGCAAGCGCCCGCGTGCAATGAGCGTTTGCGGCTTCTAAGCCCGACGCTTGCAAAACAGCCTGCGACCATGAACGTCGTGCAGATATCGATCGCCGCGATGCCGTTCCTGCTTTCGCTCGCGAGCAGGTCCGGCAAGGCGATCGCGCCATGCCTGCTTGCGGGCATCTTCACCGTGCTTCTCGGCAGCGAGCCGCCGCGGGCGGCCATGGCCTGGTGCGTCGGGCTGTTGATCGCGGCGGTTGCGGTGCGGGAGCGGACTCGCGCGAACTGACCGCGTGTCACATCCCGCTCAGCACCTGCTTGATCAGCGTTTCCCGCAACCGGGCAAGTTCGCCGCTCGCCTCCATCTGCTCGATCATCCTTCCGACCTTCGGCACGAGATCGCGATGCCGCTCATGCAGATGGTGGTAGATGCTGATGCGCTCGAGGGGCGGTGAGAGCGGGTGGATCCTGGCCTGGAGATTGAGTTTCCTCACCGCGGCCAACCCGCTGAAGAGGTCGGTGACCATCACGTCGAAGCGGTCGGCATCGAGCATCTTGACCATGTTGTCGAGGCTTGTGGTCGCCGTGACCCGGGTCATGCCGCGCGTACCGGCTTCCGACGAGCCGACGCCGCGTACGATGCCGATGCTGTAGTCCCTGATTGAATTCCAGCCGGCGACGTCGAACTGCAGTTTCGTGGTGAAGACAGCGGGCTCGATGTAATTGATCGCGGGTGTCACCTGGATCAGCGTCGGGTAGTCGCGAGAGAGCGTTCCGATCCGCTGGACCTCGCCGTCGACCTGGCCGGTGCTCGACAGCGCGAGCGCGCGCTTGCCCGGGACATCCTCGAATTCGAGCTTGATGTTCAGCCTGGCATAGACGGCGCGGAGCATCTCGCCGCCGACATATTGATCGGGGATATCGGCGATGCGTGCCAGCCGGATGACCTCTTGCGCCTGCGACGGGCCTGCCGCGAGCAGCAACAGGCAGACCACGACTATCCGCCTCATGAGGCATCTCCCTGGCCATGCCCCTTGGGCGTGCCCTGCTACCATCGGATTCCGGTGCTGCGCGATCTACCGGAGATGGCAGCTGCGCCGGTCCGCAACGTCGACAGCGCGTTCGCGCTGTGCCGGCGGCTCCGGACTTTCACCGATGTCATTCTAGCACGCGAGGTGGTAGTTTGCCGGGGAATCCTGCTGCTGGGCGCAAGATATGACCCCGTCGAACTCAGGCCGCCCAAGGGCCGACAGGATCAAGGGCCGACAGGATCGCCACGCGTATCGCCTCTGAGGCAGCGCCTCACCGTACACTTTGCTCGCGGCTGCGACCGGTAGGCTGAGCAGGCGCCGCCATTTTCGGGGACGTGGTGCATGGGCAACGCAGGTGACGATGATATCAAGCGCGCCCGCGCCATTACGCCGGTGGCTGCGAAGCAGGATTTGACCGGCATTGGTGCAGCGCTCGCGCCTCCGATGTTCGGGGCACTCCTGGCGCGGATCTTCAACTGGTCGCGCAGCGGCGTCGGGCCCCGGCTGCTTGCCGCCGTGCTGCTGTTCTCATCGGTCGTGACGCTGACCCTGACCGCGCTCCAGCTCTATCTGGATTACAATCGTGAGGTCGGACTGATCGAGACGCGGCTGGACGAGATCGGCCGCAGCACCACGGGCAGCCTCGGAGAGAGCCTGTGGAATCTCGACCAGAACCAGCTCAAGCTCCAGCTCGATGGCATTCTGCGGCTGCCTGACATCCGCGCGGCCGAGGTCCGCGAGATCGCCGATCGGCCCAATCCGATCCGCGTCGAAGTCGGCGAGCGAAACACCCGTTCGATCATGACCCGGGAATTTCCGCTGAGCACCATGGTGCAGGGGACCTCGCGCGCCATCGGCACGCTCCGGGTCGAGGCGACGCTGACCGACGTCTATCAGCAATTGCTGAACAGGGCCCTCGTCATCCTGGCGAGCCAGGCGGCAAAGACGTTCCTCGTCTCCTTGTTCATCATCTACATGTTTCATCTGCTGGTGACGCGGCATCTCGGCTCCATCGCCGAGTACGTCGGCAAATATAGCCTCGGACGGCCGCCGCCGCCGCTGCGCCTGGAGCGCCGGCCGCCTGACGAGGCCGACGAGCTGGACAAGGTGGTCGTTGCCTTCAACGCGATGTGCGCCAACCTCGAACATGCCTATGGCGAGTTGCGCGAGGCCAATGGGAATCTCGAGCGTGACCTGAAGATCCGGCGGCACGCCGAGGAGAACGCCCGCGCGAGCGAGCAGCGCTTCCGTGATTATGCCGAGACCGCATCCGACTGGTTCTGGGAGACCGGCCCGGATCACGTGTTCACCTACATTTCAGATCGGGCCGATGCTTTCGGCATGGACCCCAAGGCGCTGATCGGGAGGCGCCGTTCAGACGCCGCCTTCGACCGCGATGCCGAGCCGCAGAAATGGCGCGGTCACCTGGCGACGCTGGATCGCCACGAGCCGTTCCGGAAGTTCGAGTATCGCGGCCGCGATGCGACTGGGCGCGCGCGTCATTTCAGCGTCAACGGCCAGCCGGTGTTCGGCGCCGACGGACGCTTCATGGGATATCGTGGTTCGGCCACCGATCTGACCGAGCAGCACGAGACGGAGGAGCGGCTTCGCCAATCGCAGAAGATGGATGCGATCGGCCAGCTCACCGGTGGCGTCGCGCATGATTTCAACAACGTGCTCACTGTCATCACCGGCACCATCGAGATCATCCGGGAGGGGCTGGCGGACAAGCCCGACCTCGCCGCGATCGCGCAGCTGATCGACGATGCGGCGACGCGAGGCGCGGAGATCACCTCGCAGCTCTTGACCTTTGCGCGTCGCCAGCCGCTGGAGCCGCGCGAGATCGACGTCAACGGCCTCGTACTCGAGACGGCGAAGCTGTTGAAGCCGATCCTGGGCGGAAACATCGAAATCGTGACCCGCCTCGCGGACGACGCCTGGCCGGCGATGGCCGATCCGTCGCAGCTGTCGTCGGCAATCATCAATCTCGCCGTCAACGCGCGCGATGCGATGCCTCGCGGCGGCACGCTGACGCTCGAGACCGCAAACCGCGAATTCGACGGCGCGGATGGTGCTGGTGACGGCGACGCCACGCGCGGCGCCTTCATCATGGTCGCGGTGGCCGACACCGGCCATGGCATCCCCGCCGACATCCGCGACCGCGTGTTCGAGCCGTTCTTCACCACCAAAGGGGTCGGTCGCGGTACCGGGCTCGGCCTCAGCATGGTCTACGGCTTCGCCAAGCAGAGCGGCGGCAGCGTTGCGATCGAGAGTGAGGAAGGCCACGGCGCCGTGATTCGGTTGTTTCTGCCGCGATCAGCTGGCGGAGCGCAGGCGAGGACCGGGGCGCTGCAGGCGCCCGCGGCGGCACGCGGGCACGAGACGATTCTCGTCGTCGAGGACGATCCGCTGGTGCAGGGCTACGTCATCGCCCAGCTCGGCAGCCTCGGCTATCGCACCCTCGCAGCCGGCGACGGCGCAACGGCGCTTGCGCTGGTGCAGCAGGGCGCCCAATTCGATCTGCTGTTCACCGACATCATCATGCCCGGCGGCATGAACGGACAGGAGCTGGCCGAGGCCGTGCGGCGCCTCCGCCCGGGGATGAGGGTGCTCTATACGTCGGGCTATACCGACCACGCCCTCGACCACGAGGGTCATCTCGGTTCCGGCGTTGCGTTGCTGAGGAAGCCGTACCGGAAGGCGGACCTGTCACTGAGGGTCCGCGAGGTGCTCGCCGACGAAACGCCCCCTGAGCAGCAGGCGTGATACCAACGAAAAAGGCGCGGCGGGGAGGCCCCGTCGCGCCCGATTTCTTGCTCGCTGGTCCAGGGCTGAGAGCGCCCCGATGCCAAGCCTTTATTCAAAGCTTAGCGGGCGATCCCAGCGAGGTGACAGCGCTTGGTAAAAGACACTGGATCACCTCCTTTCGTTGGTTGCGGAAGACATCAATATAGGCGGCAATTCCGGTGTTGTTAAGGGGAGGCGGGGCGGGAGGAACTGGCGGCTGTTCGTAAGGTCGGGAAGGCGCTGGAAAGCCGTCTCTTGGGCAGTTGATCCTGTCTCGGGCCGTTGATCCTGGGCAGTTGAGACCGCCGCCCGGCCGTGTTAGGGAGCCCCTGTCGCGGGTGTAGCTCAATGGTAGAGCAGCAGCCTTCCAAGCTGAATACGAGGGTTCGATTCCCTTCACCCGCTCCAATGCTTTCAATGTCTGTCCGGCCCGAAGACATGGGTGCTGTGGGTCGAAAACGGCTGTGAGCACGGTAGGTCCGAGATGCATTGGCTAAATGCTCGGCGCGAGGTCCTTGCAGCTGCGATCGGAGGTGTCGCTCGTGTGTCGAATACCGCGAGCGGTGAGTTGAAGGCCGAGGCGAGCGCTCCCCGGAAAAAGCGGCGAGCTGCCTGGCCCAACGCCTCTTGGCCGTAGCGTCCGGCGGCGAGCGAAGGCAACCACGAGCTCAATTGGTTCGGTCGCTGGACCTGGCCTTCTTAGGTGAAGCTACACCTCGCTCCCGGTGGGACTTCGCAGGACCTTCAGGCTCGATCCCGTTCTGCTGGTCGAACTTCCTGATCCATGACTGAACGTAGCCCGGATCGTCCGGACAAAGCTGCTCAAGTAAACGAAGGTTCTGCGCTCTGAATTCCACTAGGGTTTTCGGCAATTGTGCCTCCTCAAAACCCTGCCCATATCTAGGCTGCTGCATCGGGAAAAAGTGGTCAAGCCAAAAGGGCGCTTGAAAAGTTCGGTGCGTTGATGCAGCGCCGACAGCGAAAACCCGGCCTGGGGGAAGCGGGGCTTTCTGAAAGGGGTGAAGCTTAGGGACGCTTCGACTGTATGACGCGCGATCGGCGAAAAGGCTCAAAGCTAAAAAGCGAACCACGCCAATACTGCAATGATCGGGATGATTGCCACGCCCACAAGCACCAAGGGTGCAGGTTCATTGCCCGTCCTGTCGCTCATGCTGATCTCCTCAAAAAGTTCCGGGTTAGCGGCGGTGCCAAGGGGCTCTTAGGGGTTCAAACGTCACGTTTTCGGACTTGGCTGCGGCGCAGGTGTGGCTTGAGGAGAAGGTGTCGGATTGCTCGGCTGCTGAGGCGCTGCGGCCTCGCCGCCTGCGTGAGGAACGCACGTACCGATGTTGCTGAGCAGCCGTTTGGCCTGGAGGTCGCGCACCTTTGAGTATTCGCGTCGTCGTTCGATATTGGCCGCGGCCCATCGGTCCCAGGCCTCGAAAGCGTCCGTATAGTGCTTTCGCATCTGCTCCTCGGCGGCAAGGCAATCGGCAAACTTGTCGAACACCAGGTCGGTATTGACCGGGGTCATGCCTCCTACCAGGACAACGAGCATCCATTTCATCGTGCCGATCGCCTTTCGCGCCGGGCGAATTCTCCGCTAACGCGAAGAATTCCGTTCGCGGTGGTTAGATGGCCCGGCGGCTGCGACCGGCCACAAAACCGTAGACGAGAAGCACGATGACGGCGCCTACCACTGCCCCCACCAGCCCCGCGCCTTCTCCGGGCCGATACCAGCCCAGAGATTGGCCAAGATAAGTCGCAACGAACGCACCCACTATCCCCAGGATCGTGGTGAGGATGAAACCCGAGGGCTCGTTGTCGCCGGGCATGATGAACTTCGCGATGACGCCTGCGATGAAACCGATGATGATCGTCCAGATAATGCTCATGTCTCTCCCTCGAGGCTTGCGATAGTGTTATCCCGCCGATTGCGCCGGGAGACGTCCGTCAGGCGTGTACTTGTCCACGGCCGTCGGAAGTTCGCGAGACAAGCGGTTGAGGATCTCCTGCTGCGACAGGCCGGTCTGCTGCTCCAGCTTTTGAAGAACGTCCGGACCGATAGCCTGCTGGAGTTCGGGCGGGGTGACTTCGCGGTTTGGCCCCTGATTGATCCAGGATTGAGCCGCATCGCCTTGTCCGTTCTGCTTGAAGTGCTCGAGCAACTCGCCGATCCCGCCATTCAGCAGCGAACCCACGCCACCGCCTCCCACAAGGCCGCCAAGATTGCCGAGCATGCCGCTCAGGGAATCCTTGGCACCCGCCGGCTGACCGGAGGTCGCATTGCGAAACATGTCGGCGAGCTTGTCCCGATTTTGATAACCGGCGATCGCGAGCATACCCAAGAGGGCGGTCATCGATGGCATTCCGCGACTCATTTCCGGCTCCTGAGTTCGATGATGGGCAATCGTGCGCAAGAAATCGCGGCCCGCCTTGTCCTGGCCGCCGCATCATTCATCGCCCACAACATACGTGGGCCTGGGAAGTTCCACGTTTCCCCAGAACCACGTTTCCCCAGAACGGTCAGTCATTGCCAGTCCCGAACAAGTTGATGCATCTCGCTGGACCGACTTCGCACGTTGATTTGCTGAGGCAAGCTCAGCTCGCACCCATCGTTCCTGTCGAGGCGGCAGCTTTGTGGAGGCTCTTTATTCCCTGTGATCGTCGATCTCGGGGGCGACCTGTCCGTAGTTCAGCAAGGCCACGAGGGTCGTTCCGCCCAGAATATTGCCGAGGAGCGTCGGTACGAAGAAATCCGAGGCATATTGTGAGAGCGACGCCCGGCCGCTCTGCACCAGGAAGGCGCACTCGACCGAGCCCGCGATGATGTGCGCGAACTGGCCGAGCGCGACCACATAGGTCATCACGATAATGATGTGCGCGCGCGATCCCTTGGTGGCCGGAAGAAGCCACGCCATCAAGGCGATCAGCCAGCCGGCAAAGATCGCCCGGACGAGGGTTGTCGAGAACGTGCCCTCGATGGTGTGGCGGCTGAGATCGACGAAGGCGTCCACGATGCGCGGTTCGAAGATGCTGGTGTGAGCGAGCACGGATCCGACGGCCCAGGTTCCCAAAATGTTGGAGGCGAGGACCAGGCCCCACAGTTTGATCACGCTTCCGAGCGTGCCGAGATCTCTGTTGTGCAACAGCGGCAGGATCGGTGTCAGCGTGTTCTCGGTGAAGAGCTGCTGCCGTCCCAGCACGACGACCAGGAAACCGACCGTGTAGCCGAGCGGCGCCACCAGGCGCCGGGTGGCCTCGTCGGAGATCAGCCCGTGAAACTCGCCCTGGACGATCAGGGACAATCCCATCGAAAGGCCGGCGGCGAGGCCGGACAGCACGATGGCCCACCACCGCCGCTCCAGTTCCTGCGCACCCTCGGCGCGGATCGTCTCGTGGATGAGTGCGGCGTTCGGCCGGCTTTGAGATTCGATCTGTTTCGTCTGCCGCCGCGAGACGCCGTCGAGCTTCGAGGCTGGATTGAAGGAGGCGCCGTCGCCAGGCTGGTCCACTCCGCGCTCTCCTGAAGGACAGGTTCATCTCAAGGCCCGGATCAAGGCCCGGAGCGGCAAGGGGTTCCTCGTGAGTGCTTCGACGCCGCAGCGCTGGAGGCACAGCGGCGCCGTGGTCGACCATCAGGAACCTTCGTGGAAAGCGGGTGTTTTCCACCGGGGAGGGGCGGCGATCTGACAAGAGGCCAATCGTGCAACAAGACGTGCGCGTGCGCTCGACCGCACAAATCGCGGGCCATCCGATTCATCCGATGCTGGTGCCGATACCGATCGCTTGCTTCATCGGGGCGCTGCTGACCGACATCGCCTATGTCGTCAGTACCGAGATCATGTGGGCGGATTTTTCCGCCTGGCTTTTGGTCGTCGGCGTCATCTTCGGCGTACTGGCCGCCATTGCCGGCCTGACCGATTTTCTCGGCAACCGCCTGGTGCGGACGCAGCCGCCGGCCTGGCCACATCTGATCGGCAACGCGCTGGCGCTGGTCCTGGCGATCGTCAATGCGTTGATCCACACGCGCGATGCCTGGACCTCGGTGTGGCCGACCGGGCTCATTCTTTCAGCCATCACCGTCTTGATCCTGCCGGTCACCGGCTGGCTCGGCTGGGCGATGGTGTACCGCCACGGTGTAGGAGTTGCGCGATGAACTCCGCAATCGCTCGGGCGCTGTTGTGTGCTTCGCTGCTGTGTCTGGCCGGCTGCAACGACGGCAGCGGCGATCCGAAGGCGCAAACCGGCGCCAACCCGACGCTTCCCGACATCCAGCAATATTTGCTGCCGCCGATGCACATCGCCCGCATCGTCGGCTGGAAAAAGGACGAGACCCCGGCAGTTGCGCAGGGCTTGCAGGCCAGGGCCTTCGCGACCGGCTTGCAGCACCCCCGATTTCTCTACGTGCTGCCCAACGGCGACGTGCTGGTGGTGGAATCCAAGGCGCCGAAGGGCGCTCCGATCAAGCGGCCCAAGGAAATCGTGATGGGATACATCGAGTCCTGGGCGACATCAGGCGGCGACACCGGCGAGAGCAACCGCATCACGCTGCTGCGCGACAGCAACGGGGACGGCGTCCCGGACACGCAAAGCGTCTTCCTCGACCATCTCAACTCGCCGTTCGGCGTCGCGCTGGTCGGCAATGATCTCTATGTCGCCAACACCGATGCGATCGTCAGATATCCCTACACCGAAGGCGATACGAAGATCACCGCGCCGGGCACGGTGCTGACGCAGCTGCCGGGCGGACCGATCGACCATCACTGGACCAAGAGCCTGGTCGCGAGCCCCGACGGTTCAAAGCTCTATGCCGGCGTCGGCTCCAACAGCAACATCACCGAGAACGGCATGGAGGCCGAGCACAATCGCGCCGCCATCCTCGAGATCGACCGTGCCAGTGGCCGCTGGCGCATCTTCGCAAGCGGCTTGCGCAATCCCAACGGTCTCAGTTTCGAGCCGCAGACCGGGACGCTGTGGACGGTGGTGAACGAGCGCGACGAACTCGGTCCCGATCTCGTGCCGGACTACATGACGTCGGTGAAGGACGGCGGCTTCTATGGCTGGCCCTACAGCTATTACGGCCAGCATGTCGATCCCCGCGTCAAGCCGGAGCGGCCCGACCTCGTCGCCAAGGCGATCGTGCCTGACTACGCGCTGAGCTCGCATGTCGCGCCGCTTGGAATGGCCTTCAACACAAGCGCGAGTTTGCCGGCCGCCTATCGCGGCGGCGCCTTCGTCGGCGAGCACGGCAGTTGGAACAGGCAGGTCTTGAACGGCTACAAGGTGGTGTTCGTGCCGTTCACGGACGGCAAGCCGAGCGGCCCGCCGCAGGATGTCGTCACCGGCTTCCTCAACAGCGACAACCAGGCGCGCGGGCGGCCCGTCGGCGTCGCCATCGACAAGACCGGCGCGCTGCTGGTCGCCGATGACAGCGGCAACACGGTGTGGCGGGTGACGGCGGCGCACCCGCAGCTCACGCAGCGATAGATCTCGAGGAGTTACACCATGGGCCTTGCTCAATACACGATCGTGCCCGTGCAGGACGAATGGGGCGTGCTGCACGACGGCGACGTCAAGAACAGATACTCCACCAAGGAAGCCGCGTTCGAATCGGCGGTGGCTGCCGCCTCACTGGCGCTTCGCGAGGGACACGAAGTCCATGTCAGCGTGCCCGGCCGCGAAGCCGGCGAGAACGCGCTGGGAATTTGATGGGACACTCCGAGTAGAACACTTCAGGAGGCTGCGATGACCAAGCCCCGTGAGCCGAACGGTATTGAGCCCTCCCGCTCCGAAGACGACATTCAGCGCGACCAGCTCGGCCCGCGCGGCGTGCCGAATGCGCCGGATCCGGCCAAGATGACACCTCAACGCGACAAGAAAACCCCGAAGCAGGTCGATCCCGGCCATACAGCCTGACGGCTGCCCCGCGGCTTTTCTGTTCGGCCGGTAGGTCGCCGCCCGGCAGTCGTCGACTTACGCCGCCGCAACGATATCCGTCTTGGCAAAGTCGTCGCCGACGTAAAGAAGTGCGCAGCCATGCTCCTTGGCGACATCGTAGGCGAAGCAATCACCAAAGTTGAGGCCGGCGGGACGAATGCCTTTGCCCCAACGCGAGTAGATCTGCGCCACGCGTTCGGCCGAAGTTTGGGTCACCGAGATCACGTTCAAACCGAGATCGTTGATCAGCCTGTTCATCTCTTCGTCGACGCCCCGCCGTGCCGCGACGATCAGGCATTCTGCAACGGAGGCGGCCGAGATCAGGATTTCGTCGGCGGTCTCCAGCGCGGTGATGCAAGCATCGGCTTGCGGTTCGTCGAGCACGACCGCCATCAGCGCGGAAGTGTCGACTGCGATCATTCCGGCAGTCCGTCATCGCCGAAAAGAAAGTCCTGACTGCGCGCGGCGCTCGGTCCGGGAATAGCTTTGGCCCCGCCGGTCCTTCGTGCCGCCTCGAGCACGGTCCGGCGCGCGGCGCGGTCCGGCGCAAGCTTGACCGGGACGAGCCGCACCGCGGGATGTCCATGCCGCGTCAGGATCACCTCGTCGCCGGCCTCTGCGCGGCGGACAAGATCGGTCAATTGTCCTTTTGCGTCGGTAACGGAGACCCGCATCTCATTGTCCTTCCTCAATTTTCATAAAATGGACCATGCAATGGTCCAATGTCAACCGCCTCCCACCCGCCATCGTCGGAGGCGATCTCGCGGCCGATCTCGGCATGAGCCTGCCGGCGGTGTTGGCCGGGACGTGGGGTCTCGCGCGCAAATAACATCAGGTTAGGTTTGTCGCATAACTGGGTAATTGTGTTAGCCCGGCGAAAGCCTATCGTCGCCACCAAGCAGACACCCATCGGCAGTGACAAGCGCTCGCGAAACTCCGCAGAGCGGCCGGAGAGTGCTGCCCAATTTTGAGCGAAGCCCGTCAACGGGACGTCAGCAAAAACCCAGGGGAGGAATCTTGAGATGACCGCGATCCATCAGATGAGTCAGTCCAGGAAGGCCGCTGCGAGCGGCTGGATCGGGTCGGCTCTCGAATATTATGACTTCTTCATCTACGCGACCGCCGCGTCGCTGATCTTCCCGCAAATCTTCTTCCCGTCGGAGAACCCCACCGTCGCGATCGTTGCGTCGCTGGCGACCTATGGCGTCGGCTATGTGGCTCGTCCGATCGGTGCCTTCGTGCTCGGACATTGGGGCGACACCCATGGCCGCAAGACGGTTCTCATCATCTGCATGTTCCTGATGGGCATCTCGACGATGGCCGTGGGTATCCTGCCGACCTATCAGCAGGTCGGCATGCTTGCTCCGATCCTGCTCGTCATTCTGCGCCTCGTGCAGGGATTTGCCGTTGCCGGCGAAATCTCAGGCGCAAGCTCGATGATCTTGGAGCACGCGCCATTCGGTCGGCGGGGCTTCTATGCCAGCTTCGCCCTTCAGGGGGTGCAGGCCGGACAGATCCTCGCCGCAGCAATATTCCTGCCCTTGGCGGCCTATATGCCGACCGAGGCCTTCAACAGCTGGGGCTGGCGGATTCCTTTCCTGCTCAGCTTCTTCGTCATCGTCGCGGGCTACATCATCCGTCGCGAAGTCGACGAGACCCCTGCTTTTGCCCGCGAGGGCGAACGGGGAGAAACGCCGCGCGCGCCGATCGTCCAGGCCATCAAGCTGAGCTGGCGCGACATGCTCAGGGTCATCTGCATGGCGCTGATGAATGTCATTCCCGTCGTTGCGACCATCTTCGGCGCGGCCTATGCGGTGCAGCCGGCTTACGGGATCGGTTTTGCCAAGGACGTCTATCTCTGGATCCCCGTGCTCGGAAACATGCTGGCCGTGTTCGTCATTCCCTTCGTCGGCAATCTCTCCGACAAGGTCGGCCGCAAGCCTCCGATCATCGTCGGCGCGCTTCTCTCCGGCTTGCTCGCCTTTTGCTATCTCTATGCCATCAGCATTAGGAATGTGCCGCTGGCAATATTGGTGTCGCTGCTGATGTGGGGCGTCGTCTATCAGGGCTACAACGCGATCTTCCCGAGCTTTTACCCGGAGCTGTTTCCGACCCGCACCCGCGTCTCGGCGATGGCGATATCGCAGAACATCGGAACCACCATCACCGCATTGCTTCCCGCCCTGTTTGCGACCGTCGCGCCTCCCGGCTCGACCAACATTCCGTTGACGGTGGGGGCGATTGCCTTCGCGATCACGGTCATCGCCGCGCTGGCGGCCCTGACCGCGCGGGAAACCTATCGGATCAGGATCGACGATCTCGGCAACCCCAATGCCGTTCCGATGCCGCGGGCAGATTATGACCGTCAGCGCGCCGGCGATGCGGTAAGCGGGGCTGCCACGGTTCGCACCTGACGGGTATGGTAGAGGCAACTGCCCGCCGCGATCGATGATGTTCGCGGCGGCAGGGCCTGACTGCATAGTCAAGCTGCCGATTCGAATTTGTGCGCGTGAGCGCAATCAATATGAGGTTGCAAGATGAACCCTGCTGTCATTGCCGTCGCAATCACCGGCTCCGTTCCGCGCAAGAAGGACAATCCCGCGGTCCCGATCCTGCCGTCCGAGCAGATCGAGTCGACGCACCAGGCCTTCGAAGCCGGTGCCACGCTCGCCCATATCCATGTTCGCAACGATGACGAGACGCCGTCCTCCGATCCCGAGCGTTTCGCCGTGGTGCAGGCGGGGATCAGGAAGCACTGTCCTGACATGATCGTTCAGTTCTCGACCGGCGGGCGGGGCCGCGATCCCTCGGCGCGCGGATCGTCGCTCTACCTGAAGCCGGACATGGCTTCGCTGTCCACGGGATCGGTGAACTTTCCGACCATCGTCTACGAGAACAGCGCCGCGCTGGTGGAGACTCTCGCCACCGGCATGAAGTCGAATGGCATCCGGCCGGAAATCGAGATCTTCGATCTGTCACATCTGCACGGCGCCCGCCGCCTGATCGAGGCGGGGCTGATTGACCAGCGTCCGCACGTGCAGTTCGTCATGGGCGTCAAGAACGCCATGCCCGCGGACGAGCATGTCCTCGACATCCTGCTGGGCGAACTCAGGCGGCTGATCCCGAAGGCGACGTGGACGGCCGCCGGGATCGGACGCCACCAGGCGGAGGTCATGAGCTGGGCGCTCGCGCGTGGCGCCGATGCGGTCCGCACCGGGCTCGAGGACAATATCAGGATCGACAAGGCGCGCCTCGCCGCCAGCAACGCCGAGCTCGTGGCCATCGCCGGTGAGGCTGTCGTGCGCCACGGCCGCCGCGTGGCGACTGCGGCCGAGGCGCGATCCCTGCTCGGGCTCGCAGGGCAGGCAGCTCCTGCCGCCTCCTGACATGCTCCCGGCCGCCTGCTGCCATTCGACGGCCGGCGTTTCCGTGCGCCGAGTCTCCGGGTAAGACAGGCGTCACAGGCGTGATCGGCGCCTGGCGGGCAGGCGACGGTTGGAATGCGGTTTTTGAAATCTGACAGCAGGCTCATCGGGGTCCTGCTGGTGCTTGCGGTCTCCCAGCTTTTCGGGTGGGGTACGATAGCTCTTCCCGCCATCGTCGGACGCGATCTCGCGGCCGATCTCGGCATGAGCTTGCCGGCGGTGTTCGCCGGGACGTCCGTGCTCTATGTGTCGATGGGACTGTGCGCGCCCTGGCTCGCCAGGTCGTTTGCGCGGCACGGCGCACGAAAGGTGATGATCTCAGGCACGGTCCTCACCGTGCCGGGCTTCATCCTGCTGTCCCTCGCGCGCGAGCCGATGCTGTATTTCGTGGCCTGGATCGTCCTCGGCATTGCCGGCAGCGCCACGCTTTCGACCGGCGCCTATATCATGCTGAACGAGGTCGCCGGGAGGCAGGCCAAGAATGCCATCGGCGCGCTCATGCTGGTGACGGGCCTGTCGAGCAGCATCTTCTGGCCGACGACGTCGTTCCTCAGCGGTCAGCTCGGCTGGCGCGGGACGTGCCTCGTCTATGCGGTGATGATGATCGTCGTCAACCTTCCGCTCTATGCATTCTTTGCACCGCGACGGAAAATCGCCGGTGATCATGGTGGTGAGTCGGTGAAGTCTTCGCCGCCGCCTGCGATTCCCAGGAGCACCTTCAGCCTCGTCGTCGCCGCGATCACGCTGAACGCCTTCGTCAATTTTGGCATCGGCGCCATCATGATCGAGTTGCTCCGGGCAGAGGGGCTTCCTCCGGCGCAGGCGCTTGCGTTCGGCTCGATGCTGGGCGTGATCCAGGTCAGCGCCCGCGGGCTGGATTTTCTCGGCGGCGGGCGGTGGGATGGAATTACGACCGGGCTCGTTGCCGGTACGGCGCTCCCGGTCGCCATGCTGCTGCTGATGACGAGCGGGGGCGCGACCTGGGCGGTTGCGGCCTTCATCCTGCTCTACGGCGCCGGCAGCGGCGCGATGGCGGTGGCGCGTGCGACGATCCCGCTCGTGTTCTACGATCAGACCGAGTTCGCCAAGGCGATGTCGATGATCGCGCTGCCGCTCAATCTCGCCTCCGCGGTCTCGCCGCCGCTCCTTGTCGGCCTGCTCACCCAGTTCGGCAGCCGCGGCGCGCTCGGTCTCACCTTCGTCTGTTCCTGCGCCACGGTGCTGATCCTGGTCCTGCTCGGCCGCCGGCGGCCGCAGGTGGCTGCGGCGGCAGTGACCTGAGAATATTCGCGCTGCGGAAATTCACCGCGCGGATGACCTGCGCCGGGCGGGCAGGGGGATAGCCGTATGCCCACAGTGCAGTGCTCGGGCCGCCAAAATAGTGTATCCGCAGGAAGCGCGACCCGCGATCTCGCCGCCGCGCCAAGATCAGCTCCAAGATCCAGTTCCCGGAGGAATTCGATATGTCGGCCCTGCCGCTCTCAGGCATCAAGATCCTTGACCTCACCCGCGTGCTTGCCGGGCCCTTGTCGGCCCAGATGCTGGGCGATCTCGGCGCGGAGGTGATCAAGATCGAGCGGCCGGGCACCGGCGACGACGCGCGCGCCTTCGGCCCGCCCTATCTGACCGACCCCGATGGCAAGGCCAACAACAACAACTCGTTCTACCTCTGCGCCAACCGCAACAAGAAGTCGGTCACGGTCAACATCGCGAAGCCCGAGGGGCAGGCGATCATCCGCGAGCTCGCCAAGGACGTCGACGTCTTCATGGAGAACTACAAGGTCGGCGATCTCAAGCGCTACGGCCTCGACTACGAGACCATCAAGGCGATCAATCCCGGCATCATCTATTGCTCGGTGACCGGCTTCGGCCAGACCGGCCCTTATGCGCCGCGCGCCGGCTATGATGCCATCCTGCAGGCGATGGGCGGCCTGATGAGCGTCACCGGCCATATCGACGGCGAGCCCGGCGAGGGCCCGATGAAGGTCGGACCGTCGATCGTCGACTACATGACCGGCATGAACACCTCGATCGGGATTCTCTCGGCGCTGTACCATCGCGACGCCAATGATGGCGTGGGGCAGCACATCGACGTCTGCCTGTTCGACACCGTCATCGCATCGTTGTCGCACTGGCTGCAGATCTATCTCGTCAACGGCAAGACGCCGCCGCGCCGCGGCACCTGGGGCAATGGCGGCATGCCGGCCGGCGTGTTCCGCTGCACCGACAGCGAATTGATGCTGGTGGTCGGCAATGACGGCCAGTTCCAGCGCACCTGCGCCGTGCTCGGCGCGCCCGAGCTCGCGAGCGACAAGCGCTTCGTCAAGAACAACGACCGCGTCGTGCATGGCAAGGAGATCATGGCGATCTTCGCCGGCCTGTTCCTGAAGCAGCCGGTGGCCTATTGGCTGGACAGACTGGAGGAGGCCGGCGTGCCCTCCGGCCCGATCAACAATTTCGAGCAGGTGTTTTCCGATCCCCACGTCCAGTCGCGCGGCATGCGGGTGAAGGTCGACCATCCGTTCCAGCCCGATCTCTCGCTGATCCGCAACGCGCTGACGCTCTCGGGAACCCCAATCAAGGACTACCGCGCCCCGCCGCTGCTGGGTGAGCACACCCAGGAGGTGCTCGCCGGCAAGCTCGGCTATGATGCCGGCAAGATCGAGGCGCTGAAGCAGCAGGGCATCATCTAGCTTCGGCGGAGCGCAGATCGTGACGTCATCATGACGCTCGCGCGACCTTGCGCGAGCCTTACGCGCAATCCCCAGATAAACCCGGTCCGTAAACACACAGGCTTCCGCTTCGCGCGCGACTCAGATTCGATGACGTCATTGGGTCGGGAGAGAACGCATGTCCTACACGATCGGGTTTCAGGCCAAGAACCAGAAGGCAATTCTGGCGACCGAGGCGGCAACGGCTAACCAAGCCGTCGCGATCGTTGCCGCGTTGCGGCAAAGCGCCGACGAAATAAAGTTCATCCGCTCGCCGCAGGAAGGCGACATGGGCATCGAGATGCTGCTGCTGCTCGCCAAGGAAGAGGCCGAGGAGATGCCGCAGCACGCCTAGGCGGTTCGGCGAGCAAACTTCGATCGGAAGCGAAGCATGACGGCTGCAAGCTGATGTAGCAAGCCGTCATCTCGCTTGAACCGAAGGTGGCCGCCCATGAATCTCGAAATGAAGCGCGAAATGAAACGCGAAGCGCTCCGCGTCGAACCGATCTCGACTTTCCTCGATCGTCGGCAGGCGCCGGTCTCGCCGGTCACGCGCGCCGGCAACATGATCTTCGTCGCCGGCCTGCCGCCATTCGACCCCGACACGGGCGAGATCGCGGACGTGCCGATCGAACGGCAGAGCGAGCTCGTCATGGAGCAGATGAAGCTGTGCCTCGAGACGGCGGGCGCGAGCCTCGACAACGTCATGAAGTGCAACGTCTACTGCACCTCGACAAGAGACTTCGCCGCGTTCAACACCGTCTATGCGCGCTATTTCCCGCACGATCCGCCGGCGCGGATCTTCGTCTGCACGCCGGAATGGTTCGGCCCCTTCGACGTCGAGATCGACTGCATCGCGATGATGTGACCGCGCTTACTTACCTCGCCCCGCTTGCGGGGAGAGGTCGGATCGCGTCAGCGATCCGGGTGAGGGGGTACAGGTCCCTCGACGATCTCATGCGCGGAGAGAGGCCCCTCACCCCAACCCTCTCCCCGTAAGAACGGGGCGAGGGCGCGCACCGTCAGTGCGACAACGAGTTGCGCTAACGCGCCGCCACCTTTGACGGCACCTTCGCCTCCGTCCGTCCCGCCGTCAGCGCCATCGTCGCCACGCTGACGACGCGCGCGACCACGTCCTCGACGTCGTCGAGGTCGCATTTGCCTTCCGACAGTTTCGTCAGCCGCTCGCTCTCGCGGATGGTGTGGTGCGCCATGGCGAGCGCGAAATTCAGGCCCCAGTAGATATCGACGTCGCTGCGGTCGGGCAGGGCGCGGCGCATCGCGCCGGCGAATTTCCGCAAATGGTCGATCTCGCGGTTCTTGATGCGGCGGATCGGCGGCACGGATTCGATCGAGGCGCGGATCATGAAGCGCGCCGCGCTCGAGCGCTGGTTCTCCGGGCCGAGGCAGCCGCGCAGTGTCGGGCCGACCAGGGCATGCAGGATTACCTCGATCGGCGCGCGGCCGCCGCCTTGTTCTTCCGCCGCCTTCAATTCGCGCAGACGCTCGCGGTTGGTGGCGATCGAGCGGGTCACGAACAGCTCCGCGATCAACTCGTCCTTCGAGCCGAAATGATAGTTCACCGCCGCGAGATTGACATTGGCCTCCGCGACGATGTCGCGCAGCGTCACGTCGCCGAAGCCGCGATCGGCATAGAGCCGTTCGGCGGCGGCGAGGATGGCAGTCCGGGTATGATCGCTGGCCATGGGAGCCCCTCGGGGAGGGAGTTGCAATTCAAACAGTTGTATGAAACTATCGTTTGAAGGTCGGGAAAGTCAATCCGCAATCGGGACTCGTTCGCAAATGCGCGAACCGGTTCCGCAGAGTTCGCAAGGCGCGCATTCGCACTTGCGGGTCGCACAATGCGGGTGGACAGTCCGGCGCAAAACAAGTTCGCCAAAACAAGTTGGCAAAGACGAGGAGCGTCCCATGGATTTCGATCTGTCGCCGAAGCAGAAGGAATGGCTCGACCGCGTGCAGTCCTTCATGGCCAAGCACGTGCGTCCGGCGGTGCCGGTCTATGATGAGCAGGATCGCAGCGGCGAACGCTGGAAGGTGATCCCGGTGCTCGAGGATCTCAAAAAGAAGGCGAAGGCCGAAGGCCTCTGGAACATGTTCATGCCCCCGAACGAGCATGAGGACGACGAGTTCCGCGGCGCAGGGCTGACCAATCTCGAATACGCGCTGCTCTCCGAGCAGATGGGCCACATCTCCTGGGCTTCGGAAGTCTTCAACTGTTCCGCGCCCGACACCGGCAACATGGAAGTGTTCATGCGCTACGGCTCCAAGGAGCAGAAGCGCAAATGGCTGCGTCCGCTGATGGACGGCGAGATCCGCTCCGCCTTCCTGATGACGGAGCCGGCCGTAGCCTCGTCTGACGCCACCAACATCGAGACCAGCATCGTGCGCGACGGTGACCACTACGTCATCAACGGCCGCAAATGGTGGTCGTCCGGCGTCGGCGATCCCCGCTGCAAGATCGCGATCCTGATGGGCAAGACCGATTTCAAGGCGGCCAAGCACCAGCAGCAGTCGCAGATCCTGGTTCCGCTCGACACCCCCGGCATCAAGGTCGAGAAGATGCTGCCCGTGTTCGGCTTCGACGACGCGCCGCATGGCCACGCCCAGGTGCTGCTCGAGAACGTGCGGGTGCCGAAGGAGAACATCCTGCTCGGCGAAGGCCGCGGCTTCGAGATCGCGCAGGGCCGTCTCGGTCCCGGCCGCATCCATCACTGCATGCGCACCATCGGCAAGGCCGAGGAGGCGCTGGAGAAAATGGTGAAGCGGCTCACCTCGCGCACGGCGTTCGGCAAGCGGATCGTCGAGCATTCGGTGTGGGAGCAGCGCATCGGCGAGGCCCGCACCAACATCGAGATGACGCGGCTGTTGTGCCTGAAGGCCGCCGACATGATGGACAAGGTCGGCAACAAGACCGCGCAGGCCGAGATCGCCATGATCAAGGTCGCAGCCCCCAACATGGCGCTGAAGATCATCGACGAGGCGATCCAGGCTTTCGGCGGTGCAGGCGTCTCGGACGAAGCCGGCCTTGCCAAGGACTACGCTCACATCCGCACGCTCCGTCTCGCCGACGGCCCGGACGAGGTGCACAATCGCGCCATTGCCAGGCTCGAGGTTCGGAAGTATGCAAACTCTTCCAGTCATTGAAATAGGGGAGCTGATGGCGCTCCCTTCACCGTCATTCCGGGGCGATGCGTAGCATCGAACCCGGAATCTCGAGATTCCGGGTCTGGTCCTTCGGACCATCCCGGAATGACGGACAAAGAAAAATAAGGGAGCGTCACATTGGCTGACGGCGTCAGGAAAGACGAAGAATTCTCGGGCACCAAGCCCGTCGAGGAGCGTCATCGTATCGACGAGATGCGGCTCGAAGCCTGGATGCGCGACAACGTCGAGGGCTATGAAGGACCGCTGGTCGTCCTGCAGTTTAGGGGTGGCCAGTCCAACCCGACCTACCGGCTCGACACGCCGAACCGCTCCTATGTGATGCGGCGCAAGCCGTTCGGCAAATTGCTGCCGTCGGCGCACGCGGTCGATCGCGAATACCGGGTGATCGCGGCCCTGGGAAAGCAGGGCTTTCCGGTCGCGAAGGCCTATGCGCTGTGCCAGGACGACAGCATCATCGGTTCGGCCTTCTACATCATGTCGATGGAAGACGGCCGGGTGTTCTGGGATCCGACGCTGCCGAGCCAGACGCCGGAAGATCGTCGAAAAATCTTCACCAGCAAGATCGAGACGCTGGCAAAACTCCACATGTTCGATCCCGTCGCGATCGGTCTTGGCGACTTCGGCAAGCCGGGTAACTACTTTGCCCGGCAGATCGACCGCTGGACCAAGCAGTACCGCGCGTCCGAGACCCAGACGATTCCGGAGTTCGAGAAGGTCGCCGAATGGTTGCCGAAGACCGTTCCGGAGCAGGCGCGCGTCTCGATCGTCCACGGTGACTATCGCCTCGACAACATGATTTTCCACGCAACGGAACCGCGCGTGCAGGCGGTCCTGGACTGGGAGCTGTCGACACTCGGCGATCCCATGGCCGACTTCACCTATCTGCTGATGCAGTGGGTCATGCCCGGCCTGGACGGCGCCGACCTCAAGGCGCTCAACATCCCGAGCGTGGAGGAAGCCGCGCAGATCTATTGCAACGTCACCAAGATGACAGTGCCTGATCTCAACTGGTATTTTGCCTACAACCTGTTCCGCCTCGCCGGCATCACGCAAGGCATCGCCGGCCGCGTCCGCGACGGCACCGCGGCGAATGCCAAGGCGCTGGAGTCAGCCAAGCGCACCGTGCCGCTGTCGAAAGCGTCTTGGGAGTATGCGCAGAAGGCCGGCGCGGTGTAGGGACTACGAAGGCGCGACTGAAGGCCGCGCCCTTTTTACCTCGATCGCGCCTCTCGTGTCCCGGACGTGGTGCAGCACGAAGTGCTGCTCCGCAGAGCCGGGACCCAGTCACGTCACCAACGTATTCAGCTCGTCGGTCAGATCGCGCCAGTCCGGATTGAGTTGTTCGATCAGCTTGAGCTTCCAGCTGCGTCGCCAACGCTTCAGCGAATGTTCGCGCGCCCGAGCTTCCAGTACGGATTCGAAGGTTTCGAAGTAGACAAGCAAGGTCACGCCGTATTTCTGCGTGAAGCCGCGTACGAGTTTGGCCTTATGCTCGGTCATTCGCCGAGCAAGGTCATTGGTAACTCCGACATAAAGAGTTCCGTTTCGTTTGCTCGCAAGGATGTAAACGAAAAAGGGCATGTACACGCAATCGCCGGTAATGCATCGTCACGACTTAAGATTGCATGTTTGAACGGTGCCGCCAAGTGTTCTGATGGTGTGGACGGCCCCCTACGGCATCAGTGTGCCAGAATGAGGTTGTCAGAAACTCATTCACAGGAGCCGT
>NZ_JBVVPA010000028.1:0-64394 GCF_055807555.1 Bradyrhizobium sp. Ken64
CTTCACCAGCTGATTGTCCACGGTGTCCAGGCTCTCGCTGGTTTCCGTCAAAAACTCCCGCAACAGATCATCCATGAGCTACGCCTTACTGACCTGGATCTGGACCTCGACGCCCGAGCCGCGCTTGGCATGAACGGAAGTCCCCCGCCTTGGATCGTTAGACATCCCCTTTCACGGTCCCGTTAATTTCATCCTCCGTGCTAATACGGATATTGAAGACAAGTTTGCCGTTCGACCGCATGCGACAGCGTTTTTCGGCAAATCCGGCACCACGCCGCAACGGCGAGATGCGTGAGGTGAACGTGCCGATAGCAGCGGGACCAGGCGCGCGGGAAAGCCCTGCTTGTGAAGGACGATATCCGCGCTCTTCGCGGAATTGTATCGAGCCGCCTGCAATCCGGGGCGGTCTCGCCACTTTCGCTTGGTGCTTTGCCGAGATACGCAAGACCCGCATTCGCGGTAAACGAACGGTTACCCGCGTCCACCGCGGCCGGTGCCGGCGCTAACCCAGGCGCGCGGCCGAGACAAGGTCGTCGTGAGGACGGTGCTCCGCCAAGCAATCGTTTACGGCGGCGAGCAGCGCGTGCGGCGTGAACGGCTTGCGCAGACAGCGCGTCGCACCGAGCTCCAGCGCCATCCGGAGGAAATCGGGGGCTGGCGAATTCAGATTTGCGAACGCGTAGCCGGACATCGCGATCAACGGAACGTCCGGCGCCCGCTCGTGAAAGATCCGGACCGATTCGAACCCGCGCATGTGCGGCATGAAGATATCGATGATCATCAGATCGAACTGTTGGTGTTCGAGCGCGCGAAGTCCGGCTTCCCCTCCTTCGGCGATCGTCACCTGAAAATTGTTGCGCTGGAGATAGACCTCGATGGCCATGCAGACCATCGGGTCGTCGTCGACGACGAGAATATGGCGCAGACCTTCTGTCCCAGCTTGAGCTTCCCGAATCGGCGATTCAATAATTGAACCGTGGCGCACGCCATGCTCCTTTGCTCGAGGAATGGACAGTCGCGAAGGTCGTTGGCGGAGCGGGGAAGACGACGGACGCGGTGCGGATGTAGCGCCTCCGGCCCATGAAGGCCCCCTTGCCGCTTTTACCTGCACAACTTCGCAGGGCTGGCGCGCCGGCTCATGAGCGAATCAGCGTGCCATTCTCATTTCCGCCGCAAATGGCCCAGCTTGTTTGCCCCCCAACGGGTATACGCAGACCGACACAACCATTATAACAATATTTGTCGCCGCACAACCGGATGACGAACCGGACGCGGCGCGGATCACGTCGAAACGCATGGGGATCAACCATGACCGCGACCACTCTCCAACCGATGCTCCAGTCGATCGATCGGGATCTGCTGGGTCTCCAACTCGGTACCTTGGAAATGGTCAGGGAATCTGTCTTGGCGACCCCGGCGTCGGGCGGCGGTCGCCGATCGGACAACTTGTCCCAATTGCCAATATATCCCGGTGGGAACATGATGGAACTTGCCCGGACGGAAAGCAGTTTCGTGTGCTGCGGCCCACTGGTCAGGGAGACAGGAGGCTACTTTGGAAACGATGGTGCGTTCCTCCAACGGCTTCCTGTCCGCGCTGTCGGCAGACGATTATGAATTGATCCGCCCGCACCTGCGTACGGGCGATCTGCCGCATGACGCGGTGCTGGTCGAGACCGGCGAAACGCTCAAGCGAGCCTACTTTCCCCATCGCGGCGTCATCTCTCTGGTGGTGGAGCTCGCCAGGGGCGAGCACGTGCAAGTCGCCATGATCGGTCGCGACAGCCTGCTCGGAACGCTCTCGATCATGGGCGATGCCTGCGCGCTGAACACGGCCATCGTGCTGGTTCCAGGCTCCGCCTCGATGATGGACCTCGACCGGCTGCGCGTCGCGGCCGACCAGAGCTGCACCCTGCGGACGCTTCTGGCGCGTCACGGACTGGCGGTCTACGCGCAGGTGCAGCAGACCGCGGGCTGCAACGCCGCCCATCCGGTAGAGTCGCGGCTGTCGCGCTGCCTGCTGCACACCCATGACCTCTCTGGCGACTACCGGCTGCTGCTGACCCAGGAGGCAATGGCGCAGATGATCGGCGCTCGGCGCAACAGCGTGTCGCTGGTCGCCAATACCTTGCAGCAGGCGAATTTCATTAACTACAGCCGCGGACACATCCAGATCCTCAACCTGGACGGCCTGCGCCAGACGGCGTGCGAATGCTACGCCACCGTGAAGGCGCAGTATGATCGGCTGCTCGGCCCGCGCTGACTGGTGCTGCGGCGTGGTAAACCGTCCGCTAATTCCGGCCCGCAAACACGGATTGCCCTGCTACCGGAACTGAAATGCGGATGCCGTAGACACGCAACGTGCCGCGCGCGCCTGTACGGGCCGGCGGCAAAGGAACCGTGATCAAGGCAGGCCAAACCATGTTCGAAGTCACCGTCGCGCCTGCGCAGACGGCGCTTGATGCCGAGCCCGCGCGCGAGCCGGGTGCGTACCAGGCGCTGGTGCGCGAGATCGGCGAGGACGGTGCTTGCGAAGTGCGCGACGTGTTCTGGAGCGACACCTGCGCGCGCCTGCAACTGCTCCGCACGCTCGCGCTCGCGCAGCATCACGGCAGGATCGCGCGCGAAGCGCATTCGCTGAAGAGCGCGGCCGGGACGTTCGGCTATGTCCGGCTCGCGGCGCTGGCGCTGCGGCTGGAGAAGACCGCGGAGAGCCTCGGCGACGCCGGATTTCGCGACCTCCTGGACCTGATGGATGCGGCCTATGCCGCCGGGCGCGCGCAGGAGCCGGAGGGCTGACGCGCTCGCTCGAAAACGCCGTAACCACTCACGCGTGCATGCCCGCCGTACTTCTACGGCTTGGGATTTTCACAGATGGCTAATCATAGGCAGCGATAGTCGCCGGAAACCAGGAGGGTTTCCATGTTCACCTACGAGACCGCGGACCAGAAAGAAGTTCGCCGCTTCCGCATCGCACAGTTCAACGGCCGGATGGCGACGGTGGCCGCTGGCGAGGCGACGGTGACGGGCTTCGTGCGCTCGGTGCTGGAGCAGGAATCGAGCATGCCGCCCCGCTGGACCATCACGATCATTCCCAACGTGCCGAAGGAAGAGCTCAAGCCGCTGCGGCCCTCGCCGCGCGCGCGTCCCTTCGCCGAAGATTATTTCTGAGCGTAATCGAAGCCCCGGGCCTTTCTCGAGAGGTGTCTCACCTTGGCCCTCGCCGCTGGCGGGCGGCCCGAGGCAAGAGCCTTCAGTCGATCGAATGCAGCAGCGCCGCACGGACGAGGTCCGCCGTGTTGCGCGCACCGAGCTTCCGCATCGCCTCGGCGCGATGGCTCTCGAAGGTGCGCGGGCTGATCTGCATCCGAAGCGCACCCTGCTTGTTCGAATATCCCTCGCTGATCAGCCTCAGCACCTCGCGCTCGCGCTTGGTCAGCCGCTTCTGGCCTGACAGGCCGTGCATTTCGGCGCTCGGCACGCGCTGCGGCTGTGGTGCGCGCGCGAGCTTCGATTCGGCGTCCTCGGCCCTGGACGCGATCGGCAGGCCACCCGTGTGAGAACCGGCAAGCTGTTTGACGAGGCCACAAACCCGCTCGGTCTGCACCAGCGCATTCTCCACGACGCGCTGCAAATAGGCACGGTCGCCCGTTACGGGCGCGAGCTGATCGCTGTGATGCTTGATCTCGCCCATGTAGAGCAGGAGCGCCGTGAGGGGACCGTTGAGCTCGCGGGCGATGGCGGCGGCCATTTCGTCAGCCGCCTTGGCACGGGCGGCGTTCAGGCGGACGACATCGAGCTCTTGAGTTGGAGCGGCGTTGCTTTCGTACCATTCCGACGGCCGCGAATCAGTGGCCGTATCATTCTGTGACCCCATGTCACTCGTTTAGCGGAACCCAACGCGATCTGTAGTTAACTTTTTGCTCCGTAAGACTACGGTGAATTTGGCAGTTTTGTGCTGAAAGCCCGGCACAGGCACACTTTATGCTTGAGTAGCAGCGCCTCTCAACATTCCTAGGTTGCTGAATCTGCCCAACCGATGGGCGGATGACACGAAGTCTTCTTAACGCCGATCCGTGCCGATTACCTGCGGACCCGGATTTTACGGATATATTAACGGCGGCTTGCTTCTCTATGTCGCAATTGAGAGCGCGCAAATGCCTCCATGCATGCGGCCGGTAGGCCTGCTGGAAACGTTGCGGAAGATTGCGTGCGATGAACGAGATCGACCAGCTATCGGACTTCCTGCAGAAGCTGACGCCGCTGTCGCGCAGCTGCCTGCTCAGCGAGCTCGAACGGCTGGAGCTGTGCGGCATCGACATGCCGGGCTCATCCGACCTCCAATCCCGGTTGCGGGCCGAATTTCGCAAGGACGGATCGAGCCAGGCGCGCGCCACCAGTCCCTCGCGCCATTTCTTTGCGCCGCTTGAGCTGCTTCTGATCGACGGCGCGCCCGAGCATGCCAATATGGGGCGGATCTCGCGCAACACCCTCACCCCGATCTGGGAGTGGATCTGCCGCGACCTGCTGCCGACCATGGCGCGCGACTACATCAAGGCGATCAACGACCAGGTCGCCGCCAACAACCCGAAGGAAGTGCAAAAGATCGCATCGACCTTCCAGACCAAGGTCGTCAAGGTTCTCGAGAGCACCCTCGCATCAGCGGAGAGCACCGAGTTCGCGCGCGGCAAGCTCGCGCAATACACGGCATCGCGCACCGCCTTCGACGACGTGAAGAAGATGCAGCATGTGCTGCGCGCCGGCGCCGCGCTGCCGAAATTCAACGAAAGGCTGCCCGAGAAGATCGCGAAATTCGACGACGGTCAGGTTGACCAGATCACCGCACGGTTGAACGCCTTCAAGAAGGCCCATCCCGAGGCGCTGCCGTTCGCGCTGACGCTGGTGTCGAACCGGCTGAAGACGTTCTGGCAGTTGGTGCGCCTTGCCACCAAGGCCGCTGCGAGCAAGAGCCCCGCCGATATCGCCGCCACGCCCTATGCCTGCGTCGTCCACATGGTGCTGGACCAGCTCGACGACAGACGCCTCGCCTTGCGCATCGCGCTCCGGCACAACCGGGTGCTGATTGCGCGCGACCTGCTCACCGAGATCTACGACACCGAATATGCGCTCAAGGTGCGGATCGACGGCATCGAGCAGTGTGAGTGGGGCATTCGGCTGCAGCAATTGATGGACGCGATCGCGGCGCTGGTATCGGCCGAGGTGAGCCGCTTCCCCTCCAATGTCGGCCACATTCTCGGTTCGCGCCGGCTGCGCAGCCACGACACGCTCGGTGGAAAGCTGTCCTATCTGGCCTGGAAGGGACGCGATGCGATCGAGGACGGCGCCGCCGCGTTGCGCAAGCTGATCGGCCAAACCTGATCCCGCGCTAATGCGCGCGCGGCAGGCACAGGAAGCGATCGAGAAATCGCCCTGACAGCACGAACCTGAACCACCAATACATTATTCGCCGCGACGTCATTGCTGTGATCCTCAACAGCCCACCACCGGCTGTCCGAAGCAATAGCGCACCTGCAGCAATCCGCTTGTGATCTGCTTCACATTGGCGCCGGCGCGCGCCGACGCATTGTCGCAGAACCGTCACGCGCGAACCGGGAAAAATGCGCGCATCGCGCGCAATTGAGGCGCTGCCTTATTCAATTGGGCGAGGCGCGCGCGGCGGCGTCCAATTGCAGGACAGTGCGCGTGCATGCAGCCGCACGGCACGCCGCGGAAATCTCCGGCGATTGCCGCGCTGCTGCGCGCGACGCGCGGGCAGACGTAAAAACTTCTCGAACGAGACCCGGACAATTTTAGACGTGGTGGGTGCTTTAACGTTACCCAGATAATTCGACAATCGACTGAAGCCTTCCATATTTGAAACTGCTCACGTCGCTAACACACCGGCACGGAACGGGAGTGGCTTGCGATGAACGACGACATTGTAGAACTCGCCGAACGAAGGCCGAAAACCTTCGGACGGCGAAAGGTGAAGCCGCGCGCCTGCGTCGCCGACGGCAAGCGCCATCTTCGCGCGTTTCTCGCGGAAGTGCTGGAGGATCTCGGCTTCGTCACCACCGAATGCGCCAGCGCCGAGGAGCTGCAGAGCGTGCTGACGAGCGAATTGCCCGACCTGATCCTGCTCGGCATCGCCGCCGACGGCATCGAGCCCGGCAAATTTCTGGAGACGCTGGTGCGCGAGGCCTTCGACGGCAGGGTTTTGACTGTGGGCGCCCGCGAGTCGATCATCGTCAAGGCGGTGCAGCAGGTCGGCGAGGAATATGGCCTCAAAATGCTGCCGCCGCTGACGACGCCCTTTGCCGCGGAGACGCTGCGCGACCGCGTCGCGATGCTGTTGCCGGAGGAGCCGGCGCCGAGCCCGGCCGTGCATGTCGGCGAGGCCCTGCACGCCGGCTGGCTCGAGCTCTGGTACCAGCCCAAGATCGACGCGCGCACGCTGATCCGCAACGGCGCCGAGGCGCTGGTGCGGATGCGGCATCCGACCTGGGGCGTGGTGCCGCCGGCCTATTTCATCCCCGAAGAGCACGACCCGCATCTGCGCGACCTCTCCGAATTCGTGATCGAGCGCGCCATGCAGGACTGGCACTATCTGCTGGAGCAGCAGAGCCCGGTCGATCTCGCGATCAATTTGCCGTCGTCATATCTGAAGGAGCCGCAGGCCGTGCGCGATCTCTGCCGCCGCATGCCGACGCATCCGGCGTTCGGCGGGCTGACGATCGAGATCGACAGCGAGGAGGCGATCCGCGACCTCGATCTCCTGGTCGAGGTCGCCCGCGAAGTGCGCCTGCACAATATCGGCCTGTCGATCGACAATCTCGGCGCCAACTGGCCGTCGCTGATGGACATGGAGAAGCTTCCCTTCATCAAGCTGAAGGCCGACCGGCACTTCGTCACCGGCAGCGGCACCGATCGCCTCAAGCGCACGGTGTGCCGCCACATCGTCGAGCTGTCGCATGGCTATGGCGTGCACGCCGTCGCCGAGGGCGTCGAGAGCCGCGCCGACCTGGTCGCCGCCAACGAGCTCGGCTTCGACCTCGTGCAGGGTTTTCTGTTCGGCAAGCCGATGCCGCTGAAGAAGTTTGCGCGGAGCACCCTGACGCGGACGGTGATGGGGTGAGAGTGAGGCGGCCTCAGGCAAACCGCCGCGCGAAGAAGACGCAGGCGACCACCAGCGCGGTCGCCACGATCATGCTCCAGGCCACCGGTTCGTGCAGAAGCCAGCCTGCCAGCGCGAGGCCGAAGAACGGCTGGAGCTGCTGCAACTGGCCGACACGGGCGATGCCGCCGATCGCAAGGCCGCGGTACCAGAAGATGAAACCGACGAACATGCTGAACACCGAGACGTAGGCGAGCCCGATCCAGGCGGGCGCGCCGACGCCGCTCCACGTCGACGGCCAGCTCCAGATCGCGACCGGCACCATCAGCGGCAGCGACAGCACCAGCGCCCAGGAGATCACCTGCCAGCCGCCGAGCCGGCGCGACAGCGCGGCGCCTTCGGCATAGCCGAGCCCGCACAGCACGATCGCCGCGACCATCAGGAGATCGCCGGTGAGCGATGCGGTGCCGTCATTGGACAGCGCAAAGCCCGCGACAGTGGCGCTGCCCAAAATCGCGAACAGCCAGAACATCGGCTGCGGCCGTTCGCCGCCGCGCAGCACGCCGAAGATCGCGGTCGACAGCGGCAAGAGCCCGATGAAGACGATCGAATGCGCCGAGGTGATGTGCTGGAGCGCAAGCGCCGTCAGCAAGGGAAAGCCGACCACGACGCCGACGGCGACGATGGCGAGCGAGACGAGATCCTTGCGCTGAGGCCGCGCCTGACGGAGCAGGCCGAGCACGGCCACGCCGATCAGCGCCGCGATGACCGCGCGCACCGAGGTCAGGAACAGCGCGGAGAACCCGCCGACCGCCACGCGCGTCGCCGGCAGCGAGCCGCTGAAGATGATGACGCCAAGAAGCCCGTTGCCCCAGCCGCTGCCGGAAGATTGCATGGTGGTCTCGTCTTGTGGGTGGTGATCCCAACTGGAGAGCCAGCCGGGGTGGCGTGACGATTACCTGTAAGTTTTCGACGGCCCAACAACAAAAAGCGCGAAAACAACCCCATGCACAGTAGACGGGAGCTGCAAGATCAATGACTTACGCGGGGGCGGAATTGACGGATGCAGTAGCCCTCATGGTGGCGGCGGGTTTCAGACAGCGTCGCGCGTGATTGACTCGTCGGGCAAAACAGGAGCAGCATGTCATCATTGTAGGGTGTGTGATTGGTGACCGACAGTTGCGCCAGTTTCTGGTAAGGCGCGAAGAGCTCGCGGTCGATTCCCAGTTGAGGCTGGGGTATTCTGTCAATGATCCGATTTCTCTGGCGTCCGCCGTCGCGAGAATAGACATTAATGCGGGCTGGCACCCTGCTTGGCAGCTCGCACTATGAGAACGCGCCGTCTTCGCCCGGCATCGTCGATCTCGATTTCGTCTTCCTCGTTGAAACCGAGTATCTGTCTTCCGAGCGCGGTTTCCGCGCCCACCAGTCCGTTCACCGGGTCGTGGCGTTCGCGGCTCAATACGAAGCTGCTCGTCTTGTTGTCATCGAGGTACCGCACGACGATGCTGTCGCCGATCTTGATGCCACCCTCCGGCCCATTTGCGGTCGCACCGACCTCGTCCGGCTTTGGCTCTACGCGGGACTTCGCGTCCGCGACGCGATGCTCGGTGTAACGCTCCGGAAGATAGTCCGCTGGAGCCGGCTGAATGCCGTTCGCATCCAAGATCTGGAAAAGGTCGGCCATGCAGCCATCTGGATCAACGGTGAAGCTGGAGGCCCAGCAACGCCAGAAGCGCCAGCCGACGCGTTCAAGCACGCGCTGTCTCGACATGTCGTCGGCCCAGCGCTCCGGGCCGTGGTACCGGTCGCCATCGCATTCGATCGCCAGCCGCCGATCGCCGACGCCTTCGACCACCAGGTCGATCTTGAAGCCCATGGCACCCACCTGCGGGATCACGCGGTATCCACGGTCCAGGAGCCGACCGAGAATAGCTCGCTCGAAGTCGGAATCGCACAGAGATGCTAAATCACCCTTAGGACGCTGGCTGCCCTTCATGGGATCCCGGAAATGCCGAAGAACCTTGGTCTTTAGGTCTTCGGGTTTGAGCTCTTCCTCGCGGACGGATCTCACGAGGTAGAGCCGATCCCGCGCGCGAGACATGGCGACGTTGAATCGCTGCTCAAAGTGCAGGGCCGTCTGCGACTGCTTGTGCGTCGAATCTGCGACCATCGAAAGGAAGACGATATCACGTTCGTTACCCTGGAATGTCGCGCTGTCGCCGCACGCGATCCGGTGGCGCATATATATTGCTTCCCCAACAGCATCGAGCAGCATCCGGTTAATCAGTGCCGCCTGCTTCGAACCGATCAGGGAGATCACGCCGATACTTCTCCAGCGGTCGCCGTCGCCGATCTTCGAAAGCGCCGGAGTTTCGATGATCTTCAAGACTTCCGACACGACAATCTCCGCCTCACGAAGATTGATCTTATCGCCTGTGCGTTTGCCGTCCGGAACGTAGATGTCTACCAAGGGCGGATCGATGCGCTCATGGGTAGTCGGAATTCGCAGCGGGACGAGCGCTTCTGTGTAGAACTGAGTCGAGAACCGGATGATCGGCTCGACGCATCTGAAGTGCTCGCGCAGCATGACGAACTTGTCGGGAAACATTACCTTGGCAAGATCGTACAGGGACGCCCCCGGCAGCAGCAGCGTCTTGAACGGTTGATTGGTTAGGAACGTGCGCTCTAGCCTCTCGATCTTCGCATTGTCGATGAAGGCCGCGCTCGGACTGACCTGTTTGTCATCTCCCACGACGAGAATCTTGCGGCCACGGAGAAGGGCGGTCACCTCCTTGATGTCGGACTGCGACGCCTCGTCCATAATGACGAGATCGAAGGTGCCCAGCTCGCCTGGAAGCTGCTCGGCGACGCGCCAGGAAGGCATGATCCAGCACGGCACCCCATCGTAACAGGCCGCCATTGCCTTGCGGGCATCGCGGCGGTGGCGCATTGCACCTTTTCCCGTGCCTTTGCCGACCTTTCTCAGGGCAGTCGCGAACATCATCAGGGCCGCGCGGACCGGGCCAGTCATCGAGCTGGCGAGTGCGTAGAACGTGCGCTCCCGCACGAGCTGTTCGAAGCTTTTCGCGATCGTCGTTTCGAGCTTGGAACGTTCGGTCGCGAGGCGGCCGATATGGTCCCTCTGATTCAGCGATGACAGGTAGCCTTGAGCCGCGCCCCAGTCCCATGCTTTGCGCCAATCGGCGGGCATTTGGCGATCTTGCCCGTCCAATACAGCCTCAGTGCGCAGCTTCGCGGCCCAGGCTGGTGCACCGGCCGCCTCGATTTCGTCCGCGCCTTCACGCAGCGTTTCGAAGTTTGAACGGTGACGGGCGAGGTCATCGATCGCTTGCAGGAGCTTCGTCCAAGTCTCTTCCACGCGCGCTTCGGGAAGGTCGCCGCGTCCGACCACCTCGTCCAAGAACGACTTCGCCAATCGACCGAACTTCCCCCCGCTTTCCCCGAAGAGCTCGGAGAGCCGCGCTACTTCCTGCCGAGCGGCGGCGAGCCGCACCGCCGCGACGGCGTTCCGGAGCGTCGTGCGGACGGCACGCAGCCTGGCCTCGTCGGGCCACAATCCAGCCGTTTCGCCGATGGCCACGTCGCGGAGCTCAGTCTGAAGGCCGTCGTGTACTCTCGGAGCGAAAACGAGAGCGCCCTCGAGCGCATCCGACAGTTCGGACAGCTCTCTAGGCGCCCCGATGCCCACGCCCCTGGCCGCGAGTTCTGGGGCCAGTCCGTTCCATTGCAGGCGCAGATCCGCGAACCGTCTGCGCCATGCCACATAGTCACGAACGTGCGACCACTCTTCGGGGGTCGATGGCGCTCGTGACAGTATTCGGATGGCCTCGATCGCAGGTCGAAGAGCCCTCTCCTTGAATGCGAACACGCCGAAGATCTTGTCTCCGGCGGCGGCGCGCGTGATTAAATCCTCCATTTCTGGAGACAGGTCATCCTGCACCCTGACCGGTTTCTGCAGATATCTTACGTGCTCCTCCACGATCGACCTTGCCTCCGGCAAGAATGACCGCAACGCCAGCATCGCGGGGGCGTCTTCGCCGAATTGCGAGGCCGTGCAGATTGACCGTAGGAACGGAAAACGCTCGAGATGACGACACGCTTCGACCAGAACGTCCAGCGCGTCGGCCGCACGCTCGGCTTTCTTGAGAGCTTCGACGGAATGCAGCCGCAGAACAAGGGACGCGTCCTTCGCAGCTTCCGCGTTCAGTGCATCTGCACGCTGGATATCGCGGTGAAGATTGGCGAGTGCGCGGCCGCTGGGCAGATCCGATATCGACGGAAGTTCGACGCCCAGATGTTCGACGCGTGCGCCAAGCGCAAGCCTCGCTTCCCGGACCCGTGCGAAGTCGGCATCGGTGTGCCTCGTGTCCGTCGCGAACAAGTTCGGCCTATCGACGAACCATGAATACTTATCACCATTCGCGACGACGGCGGCGGCCAATTCAGCCGGCCGCAGGTCGCTTCCGGGTACAGATGAGAGCTGCCTCTCCGCGAACCTACCTATCTCAGCGTCAATCACGGCGATCCGATTGCGCATGCCGATGATCGCAGTTTCGAGATCGCCTATCAATCGAAGCTGTTCGCCCGGGCGGATACTTTCGATGATAGATTGGAGCAGCCGAACTGCTCCCTCTAGCTGCTTGAAGCCCTCCTTTTCTGACGTCGTAATGCTGATCGCCAGATCGCGGACTTCTGCCGGCAGTTGATCGCGAAGCACAGACAGCGCGGGCTCGCCATGGGATACGACGAGCACGCGGCGCCCGAGCGCCAGATAGTGACAGATGATGTTCGATATTGTGTGCGTCTTTCCGGTGCCCGGCGGGCCCTGGACCACGACCCCGTCGTTCTTTTCCAATCGCCTGACGATCTCGATCTGTTCGTCGTTGAAGGGCTTTGGAAAGAAGAGGTCGCCTAGCGGTGCGATCGGCTCTTCCGACGGTGCGGGGCCGGTCATCCCTCCTAGGGAACCCGGCAGCGCGCTCCAACGATTGGAATTGGACGGCGCCGGGCCCATCACCAATGTCCGTGATGGTCCCGGGAGATTGGCGGACGACACTTCGATTGCGCGTTTGAGATTTTCAATGTCTTGAAGAAGGAAGTTGTCGGATCGCTTCCGCGCCGCCAGCACCCATCGGTCAGTGACGACAAGGTTCTGCGTCGCTGGGGGCGGTGGCGCTGTGGGCTCGATGCGCTCGTTATCGGGAAGGTAGATGCCTTCGGGATCGAGCCTGGTCTGGCATGCACGCAGAACCAGCTCGAAGGCGTCGCGATCGAACGGGCTTACGCCGACCTCGTCGTCCGCCATCGCAAGTGCCCGGCGTGCAGCATCCTGCGCCGTGGGAACGCCGTCGATTTTCAATTCATCATAGGGCCTCAGGTTCACGGACGCCGGCGCTTGCCTGGGCCGGATCCGGATGGTGCCCGCAGCGCCTTCGTCGATCTCGATCTCGACCAAGCGCTCGATCAACGGAAGATCGATCAACGTGCCTTCGAACATCCAGCGTGACAGGCCGATCCCCCAGACTAATTCAATGGCCTGTTCGGCGCCTCCCATCTCCGAAAGCTGCGCGAGCTCGAAAAGCTTCTGGTAAAGCGCGATCGAGCGCCTCCGCGGCCTCTCGGCAACGGACCACGGTAGCCAAGACTGCGAGATGTAGCCTTCGATATCATTGGCGATCTCGGGCCAATCTTCCAACCGCAGTCTGATATCGAATTGGCCCTTTGCGCCAACCTCAAACGACTCGGCGCAATCTTCCGCGCGGGCCCGGCCGGAGGCGACGAATTCATCGCGCTCGGCCTTGCCGACCGTGATCAGCACATGGTCGCGCGTCACCGGCGCCTTGTCGGGATCCGGCGAAAGCTCGACCCATGGTGACAACCCATCGAGTGGCGGAGGTGGATCGTTTCGCTTCAGGCGCTCAGCGCTCAACCAGATCGCGCCGTCGTCGTCGGTAAGGTCGTGGGTTATGCCCGGAAGCGCGTGAAACTCATGTTCATGGAACGTGAAGGTCTGACCGTTGGCGAGGCGATACTCGGAAAGTCTGAACGTCGCTCGTTCGTCCAGCTTGATCACCTGTCCGACGTAGTCGAGCAACTCCGTAAGACGTTCGACGGGCGTCTCGTCAGTGCCGGCCTTGGCATCTACCGGTCCCCTCAACAGTCGTCTCCATGAATACCGAGCACTTGTTCCCGATGCCCTTCATCTACCAGAGATAGTCGAAATCGGATCTGAATGACAATCTCCGGACCGAACCGCTTGCGGGGGTCCCATCCGCGCGGATCGAATGTTACAATTGCAGGATATTAACCACAGCACTCCCCCAGCTAAACCGATGGCTGTTGGACCGTCCTGCTTCTCTGGCTTTCGCGCGTCGCGATGATATTGGCGGAGAGGGAGGGATTCGAACCCCCGATAGGCTTGCACCTATGCCGCATTTCGAGTGCGGTGCATTCGACCACTCTGCCACCTCTCCTGAAGGCGCCAAGTCAAGGAGCTGGGCCCCTGTGGTTCGGGCGTTAATAGGCGAGGATGGCGGGCCAGACAAGGCTTGCGAGGGCGAAAATCCGCTGCCTGTTTCGGCCCGGCCCGCCCCTTCCAGGCACGAACGCGAGGGAAAGGCGGCCCCATTGCCGGTTTGACGCGTTTTTGTCGGGCGCGAGGTGGAGTCCGATCGCGACCCCAATGCGGAGACACCCTCTCCCCGGCCCTCCCGGCATCCGCCTTCGCCCGAAGGCGGGCTTCGGCGAGACAAGCGCGGGGAGGGAGCGCACCACCGGTTGGGGCGGGCACTGAGATCGCATGTTGGAAAAAAAGGGTGGGACCGCCAGACGCGGTAAACACTGGCGGTCCCGGTGCCGCTCATTGAAATACTGGCTGGGAAGGGCGGCTTCGCCAGCCAGGTGAGGCGACGGTTCCGACCGTAGCGTGCGGCCGGTGCACCGCAACGCAATCCGGTCCTTAACCTAACCAGTCAAGGTTACTCTGGCGACCGTGTCTGAGAACCCCCGTGTGGAGAGAGCCCTCACCCGCCGCGCGCGGACGATGCTTCGCATCGCCCGGGGCGCGTCGGCCTCTCCCGCACGCGGGAGAGGCGGAGCAAGCCCGCGGCCGGTGGATTTAGCCAAGAGCCTCCTCGCTTGAGTCGCCCTTTACGCTCAGTCGCCCTTGCCCTTTTTCTTGCCGGATTCCTTCCCGTTGCCCGTGGAATCCCCGTTTTTTCCGTTATCCTTGTCCTTGCCGTTGTCCTTGCGGCGGTTGGTGAAGCGGGCGTTGCCGAGCCCGGTGCCGATGGTGAGCACGCCCCAGCGGTCGACGTCCTGCATGAACGGCACCTCGGAGAGGCCCTGAACCACGCCGTCATTGTGCATCAGGATCGCCGTGTCGTGCTCGCCGATGGAAGGGATGCCCTCGAGCAGGCTCGCCGGCAGGTTGAACTTGCTGCTCTCCCAATTGCCCGGCAGGTTCTGCGCGCCCTTCTCGATCGAGCCGTCCGCGTTGATCACGCCGGGACAGGCGATGCCGATGAACGGCGCCAGCTTGAAGCCTTCCTTCTCGGCCTCGGTGATCAGCCCCTTCAGCATCTTGGTCAGCCGCTTCACCGCGCCTTCGCGCGTCGGCTCGTCGTCGGCATGACGCCACAGCTCGGACTTCACGACCTTGGCTTTCGACAGGTCCTTTGCCTTTTTCCAGCTGGTCTCCACCAGGCCGCAGCGGATGTTGGTGCCGCCGATATCGACGGCGAGGATGCTGTCATGGGCCTCGAAGATCCATGACGGCGCCAGATGCAGCGCGCCGATCAGGCCGGCCTCATCGGGATGATGGCGGATCGGCATCATGTCGATCTTGAAATCCTCGGCCATGAGGATGATCTCGGTGCGCGCGATCGCGAGCTCGCCGAGCCGGGAATCGCGAAAACCGCCGCCGACCACGATGCGCTCGGTCTTGGCCCAGGCCTTGGACTTGAGGAAGCGGCGGGTGACGTAAGCGAGCTCCTGGGCAAAGTCCTCGATCGCGCTATGCACCACCGCCCAGGCCTCGGTGTCGTCGCCGACCAGGATGGCGTCCAGCGTCTTCTTGCTGATCTCGTCCGACGGCTCCTTGCCGAACGGGTCCTCGCCGGACTTGCGCAGCGGCTTGCGCCAGCGCTCGAGGATCTCCCTGAACGCGCCCTTGCTGGCGCGGTCGCCGATGAAGCCGTCGTCGTCCTTCATCTCGATGTTGAAGCTGTCGATATCCACCGACGGCAGCCGCTCCGCGCCGTGATGGGCGATGCCCGTCGTCGTCTTGACCAGCTCGTCTGTTGCCATGGTAGCCCCTTGCCCGTGTGACTGAAATCGCGGGGACAACGGCGGGGGAACCTGTTGGTTGCGGCGCGGTCCGAAATTCGCCTGCGGGGCCGGATCGGGCCCAAATGCTTCAAATCCGGGCCGTTTTCGCCGGCTTTTCCTTGACTCCCGACCATCAGCCGCTATAAATCCCGCAACCGGCGCGGGGCGTTTCTCGCGCCGCTTGTTTTTGCGTGGGTTTTCAAAGGGATAACTCCCGCCCGCACAAAACTCGCATAAACCCATAACGACTGACAAAAAGCCGGCCCCGACACTCTGTCGCGAGGCCGGGAATGAACACGAAGGAAAACAACGATGTTCGCAGTCATCAAAACCGGCGGCCGGCAGTACCGCGTCGTTCCGGATGATGTCCTGGAAGTAGGCAAGATCGAAGGCGAAGTCGGCTCGATCGTGCAGCTCAATGAAGTTCTCCTGGTCGGCGGCGACACGCCGATCCTGGGTCTGCCCACGGTCGCAGGCGCCTCCGTTGCGGTCGAGGTGCTCGACCACAAGCGCGGTCCCAAGGTCATCGCTTTCAAGAAGCGGCGCCGCAAGAACTCGCGCCGCAAGCGCGGCTATCGCGACGAGATCACCGTGCTGCGCATCTCGGAGATCCTGACGGACGGCGCCAAGCCCACCAAGGGGCCGCGTCCGAAGCGGGAGAAGGTCGCCAAGCCAGAGACCACGACCGAAGAGGCCGCCGCATAATTTGATCACGCGCCATCACGAATTGATGCGTGAGAAATTGTGAAATGATTCCGTCAAGGAATTGATCTAGACATACGTAGAATTTCGGAGACGAGCCATGGCTCACAAAAAAGCAGGCGGTTCATCGCGCAACGGTCGCGATTCCAAGGGCAAGCGCCTCGGGATCAAGGCGTTCGGCGGGGAAGTTGTGATTCCCGGCAACATCATTGCGCGTCAGCGCGGCACCACCTGGCATCCCGGCCTTAATGTCGGCATGGGCACGGACCACACCTTGTTCGCCAAGATCGAGGGCCGCGTAACGTTCCAGGCCAAAGCCAACGGCCGTACCTTCATCTCGGTGCTCCCGCTCGCAGAGGCGGCTGAATAGACGGTGGATCAAATTTGGAGTCCGCCGGGTCCCAGACCGAACCGGCGGAGTCCTTGAGATCAAAAGAGATCGAAGGCTCCAGGGGAGGCGGGAAACCGGCCTCCCCTTTCGTTTGCGTGCTGAGTTTTCACTTAGTGACTTCGACGGAGCCGGACATGTTGCAGGACTTTTCAAGCGTGACCTTGCAGGAGGCGAGACCCAGCGTCGTCGCCACCGAGCGGCTGACCTTGCGGCGGCCGACCCTCGCCGACGTCAGGACCATCGCCCTTCTCGCCAACGACCGCCGCGTCGCCGACAACACGAGGCGGCTCCCGCATCCCTATTCGCAGGACGACGCCATCGCCTTCATCCGCGCCACCGCCGCGCGCGGCAGCGAGACGGCGTTCCTGATCGAGCATGACAGCGGCCCGATCGGCATGGTCGGCATCGACTGCTCGACGGCGGACAATGCCGAGCTCGGCTATTGGCTCGGCGTCGAACATTGGGGCCGGGGCTTTGCCACCGAAGCCGCGCGCGGCGCGATCGACTTCTTCTTCGAGGAGTTCGAGGACGATCATCTCTATGCAGGTGCGCGCGTCACCAACCCGGCCTCGCGCAACGTGCTGGAGAAGTGCGGCTTCCAGTGGAGCGGCGTCCAGCTGCATCGCTTCCTGGCGCTGGGCTCGTCCACGCCGGTCGACTGCTTCCGCCTGTCACGCGGCGTGTGGGCGTCGCTGAAGAGCTGGAGCAGTGCGAGGCGGGTGAGGTAGGCGGAGGCGGCTCAACTGTCGTCCTGGCGAAAGCCAGGACCCATTACCCCAGGGAGGAGTGTGGGGCGAAGTGCCCACTCCGAGTCTTCGCAAAACTGCACCCTGTGGGTATGGGTCCCGGCCTTCGCCGGGACGACGTCTGTGGTTGTGGTTACGCCGGCGGATTCACATCCACGTCCCCCCGCCCGAGATCGCGCTCACGCAAGTAAATATAGAACCCGGCGCCGATGATGATGGCGGCGCCGACGATGGTGGCGACCTGCGGCACGTCTCCGAACACGACGAAGCCGAAGATCACCGCCCAGACGATCATCGAATATTGATAGGGCACGACCACGCTGGCCGGCGCGAGCTTGAGCGAGCGGTTGACGCAGAACAGCGCCGTGACCGAGACGCATCCCGCCAGCGCGAAGATCACGAGGCTGCCCGATGTCGGCGGCACCCAGTGGAACGCCGACAGCACCGCGCCCAGCAAGAACGTGCCGACGAATTGCGACGACGCCATCACGATGTCGGGCGTCTTGCGCAGGCTGCGCGTGATCAGCATCAGCGTTGCGAAGGAAAGACTGCCGCCGAGCGCGATCAGCGCCGGCAGGCTCACCGTCTGCGCCGACGGCCGCAGCGCGATCAGCACGCCGCAGAAGCCGATCAGGATCGCCGTCCAGCGCCGCCAGCCGACCTTCTCGCCCAGGAAGACCGCCGACATCGCTGTGACGAAGATCGGGCCCGCGAGATAATAGGTGATGACGTCGGCGAGCGGCAGGTAAACCGTCGCAAGGAAGAAGGCCGCCACTTCCAGCGTCGACAGCACCACACGGAAGAGCTGGAGGCCCGGCCGCTCCAGATTCAGGAACTGGTGACGCTGCCGCCAGACCAGCGGCGACAGCAGCAGCAGCGCCGCGCAGGCGCGCAGGAACAGCAGCTGCCCCACCGAATAAGTCCCGACCAGGAACTTGCCCATGGCATCGCCGAACGAGAACATGAAGATCGACAGCACCATGAGCGCAATCCCGGCGAGCCGCGCCGAGCGTTCGTCATAGGCCGAGAGATTTTTGAAGAGGGGCATTGCTGTCGTTCGTGGAAACTCGTCATTGCGAGGAGCTCTTGCGACGAAGCAATCCAGACTGTTGCCGCGGAGACGGTCTGGATTGCTTCGCTTCGCTCGCAATGACGAGCGGAGAGAGCTTGGGAACGGCGACCAGAGTCGCTTGCGGTCGTTTTAATGACGTGAGCGCCCGCGACAAGCCCACGCAAGACGAATTGAACGGATTGCCGCACTCTTCGCGTCGCGGTAGCCATAGGCGTCACCCGAACGAAAGAGCCAGGAAAGAGCTTCGCCATGACCGACTTCGACCCGGCCCGGCATCGCATGATCCCCGCGCAACGCTGGTTTGAGGATTTCGTGGTCGGCGAGCGTTTCGTGCTGCCGAGCCGCACGCAGACGACGGCGGTGTTCGCGGCGTTCCAGACCGCGAGCGGCGACACTCATCCGGTGCATTACGATGTGGAGTATTGCCGCAGCCGCGGCATGCCGCATCTGCTCGCCCACGGTTTCCAGACGTTGATCCACACCGCACCCGGCGCAGGCCTGTTTCCGTTCATGGTCGAGGACTCCCTGGTCGGCTTCCTCGAGCAATCCAGCCGGTTCCTCAAACCTGTCTTCGCCGACGACACCATTTATCCCGCGCTCGAGGTCATCGAGCTGGTGCCGGGACGCTCGACCGGCGCGGTGACGCTCAAAAGCACCGTGTTCAACCAGCGCAAGGAGCTGGTGCTGGAGGGCATGCAGAAATTCCTGATCCGGCGCCGGCCATCCTAACCGCGTGTAGACCAGTCCACTGCCGGTCTTCGCCAAACTCCTCCCTGTGGTTATGGGTCCCGGATCTGCGCTTCGCTTGTCCGGGACGACACGTAGGGGCGCCGGCCAGCTGGTTAAGCAAGGCCACAAATCGCCGGGTTTCGGCCGATTTGCGGGTCTATCCGGGTTGCCGCGCGGGACCGGCTGGCCTACCTATGGCCCATGAAATTCCTTGACGAAGCAAAGGTCTATATCCGCTCCGGCGACGGCGGAAACGGCTGCGTGGCGTTCCGCCGCGAAAAATTCATTGAATTCGGCGGTCCCTCCGGCGGCAATGGCGGCCGCGGCGGCAATGTCATCATCGAGGTCGCAGACGGCCTGAACACGCTGATCGACTATCGCTACCAGCAGCACTTCAAGGCCCAGAAGGGCGAGAACGGCTCCGGCTCGGACCGCCATGGCGCCAATGGCAAGTCGATCGTGCTGAAGGTCCCCATCGGCACGCAGATTTTCGATGAAGATCGCGAGACCATGATCCACGATTTCACCATGGTCGGCGAAAAGTTCGTGCTGGCCGAAGGCGGCAATGGCGGCTTCGGCAACGCGCATTTCAAGACCTCGACCAACCGCGCGCCGCGCAATGCCAATCCTGGCCAGCCCGGCGAGGAGCGGTGGATCTGGCTGCGGCTGAAGCTGATCGCGGATGCCGGCCTCGTCGGCCTGCCCAATGCCGGCAAATCGACCTTCCTCGCCAAGGTCAGCGCGGCCAAGCCGAAGATCGCCGACTATCCCTTCACCACGCTGCATCCGCAGCTCGGCGTCGTGAATGCCGACGGCCGCGAATTCGTGCTGGCGGACATTCCGGGCCTGATCGAAGGCGCGCATGAAGGTGTCGGTCTCGGCGACCGCTTCCTCGCCCATGTCGAGCGCTGCCGCGTGCTGCTGCATCTCATCGATGCGACCTGCGAGCACGCCGGCAAGGCCTACAAGACGGTGCGAACCGAGCTGGACGCCTATGCCGGGCAGCTCACCGACAAGATCGAGATCGTCGCGCTGAACAAGATCGACGCGGTCGAGCCGGACGAGTTGAAGAAGCAGAAGGACCGGCTGAAGCGCGCCGCCAAGAAGACGCCGCTGCTGCTCTCCGCCGTCACCGGCGATGGCGTGCAGGAAGCGCTGCGCGCATTGGCGGATGTGATCGGCGAGAGCCCGGTCTCCGCGAAAGCGAAGAGCGCGGCCGAAGCGGAGCCTTGGTCGGTTTGAACGCTCTCCCCACGGTCGTCCCGGCGAAGGCCGGGACCCATACCGCGTGATCTGTCGGTTGGGGATGGTCTTAGTACCGAACTACTAGTCTTCGCCAAACTACTCCCTGTGGCTATGGGTCCCGGCCTTCGCCGGGACGACGCCGGAATGTGCAGCCACGACCTCGCGCGTCACCGCCCTGCTTGTCTTCGCGCCCTCGATAGCGCAGCATCGACCCATCAAGAAACGGCAGGGATGATTCATGGCGCGCGCGAAGAACGTTCTCTGGATCATGTGCGACCAGCTTCGCTATGACTATCTCGGCTGCACCGGCCATCCCACGCTGAAGACGCCGAACATCGACGCCATGGCGAAACGCGGCGTGCTGTTCAGCAAGGCCTATGTGCAGTCGCCGATCTGCGGCCCCTCGCGGATGTCGTTCTACACCGGGCGCTACATGCGCTCGCACGGCTCGCACTGGAACGGCTGGCCGCTGCGCGTCGGCGAGCCCACCCTCGGCGATCACCTCAAGAAGCTCGGCGTGCGCAACGTGCTGGTCGGCAAGACCCACATGGCGCCCGATCTCGAAGGCATGAAGGCGCTCGGCATCCCGCCGGAATCGATGATCGGCGTGCACGTCGCCGAATGCGGGTTCGAGCCCTATGAGCGCGACGACGGCCTGCATCCCACGGGGCGGCCGCGTCCGAAATACGACGAATATCTGCGCCAGCAGGGGTTTGATGCGCCCAATCCATGGGAGCATTGGGCCAATTCAGGCGCGGCCGAGGACGGCTCGCTCCAGAACGGCTGGCTGCTCGTGCATGCCGACAAGGCCGCGCGCGTGCCGGACGAGCATTCCGAGACGTCCTACATGACGCGGCGCGCGATGGACTTCATCAGCGAGGCCGAGACCGACGGCAGGCCGTGGTGCCTGCATCTGTCCTACATCAAGCCGCACTGGCCCTATATCGCGCCCGAACCCTACGCCAGCATGTATTCGACATCGGACATGATCCCGGTGATCCGCTCCGAGCGCGAGCGGCAGAATCCACATCCGGTGTTCGGCGCCTATATGGACATGCGCTACTCCCGCAACATGGCGCGCAATGATGCCCGCGAGAAGGTGATCCCGACCTATATGGGCCTGATCACCCAGATCGACGACCAGATGGGCGTGCTGATGAAGTTCCTGGAGGAGCGCGATCTGCTGGACAGCACCATGATCGTGTTCACCTCCGATCACGGTGATTATCTCGGCGATCACTGGATGGGCGAGAAGGATCTGTTCCACGAGCAGTCGGCGAAGATTCCGCTGATCATTATCGATCCCTCGAAGGAGGCCGATGCGACGCGCGGCACGCGCAACGATGCGCTGGTCGAAGCCATCGATCTCGCACCGACCTTCGTCGATTATTTCGGCGGCAAGGTGCCGGGCCACATCCTCGAAGGACGCTCGCTGCTGCCGCTGCTCCGCGGCGAGAGCCCGCCCGATTGGCGCAAGGTGGCGTTCTCCGAATACGACTATGTCATGCAGGACGTGCGGCTGAAGCTGAACCAGCCGATCGAACGCTGCCGCCTGTTCATGGTGTTCGACGGCCGCTGGAAATACATCCACGCCTCGGGCTTCCGCCCGATGCTGTATGACCTCGAAGCCGATCCGGAAGAGTTTCTGGATCGCGGCGACGATCCCGAATGCGCCGGCATCATCGCGCGGTTGCAGGCTGAGCTGTTCGACTGGGCGCTGCATCCCAACGACCACATCACCACGCCGCGCGAGAAGATCGCGGCCTATGCCGACAACCAGCTCCAGGTGAAGGGCGGCATCCTGATCGGGATCTGGGATGAAGCCGAGCTGGCGTCGATCAAGGACGGCATCGCGCAGCGCGCGAAGCTGTAGGTTGCTTCGCCTCTCCCCGCTTGCGGGGAGAGGCCGGAATGCGCGCTGAAAGCGCGGATTCCGGGTGAGGGGGACTCTCCGCGAGTCCGTCTGCCACTGTGATTGTGGTGAGAGCCCCTCACCCCAACCCTCTCCCCGTAAGAACGGGGAGAGGGAGAAAACCTCAATTCTCGATCTTGTATCCCGTCGCCTTGACGACCGGCTGCCAAAAGGCGGTGTTCGCGGCGAGCTCCTTGGTCAGACCTTCCGCACTGCTGCCGACCGGGATCAGCCCGATCGCGGTGAGCTTTTCCTTCACCTCGGGCTTGGCGAGCGCGGCGCTTGCTGCCGCGCCGAGCTTGCTCGCTAATTCCGGCGAGCTGCCGGCGGGAAGCCACATGCCGTACCAGGCGTCCGCGACGAGATCGATGCCGCTCTCCTTCAAGGTCGGTACCTCCAAGGCAAAGGGTGAACGTTCGGCGCTCGCGACCGCAATGATCTTCACGCCCTTGGCACGATGCTGCGGCAGCGCGTCCGCCAATGTGACGATGCCGAACGAGACATGGCCGCCGATGATGTCGTTGATGATGGGCGCGCTGCCGCGATAGGGCACGCGCGTCATGGGAATGCCGAGGTCCTTCTCGAGCTTGGAGCCCATGAAATGCGGGATGGTGCCGTTGCTCGGCACGCCGAACGACGCCTTGTCCGGATGCGCCTTCAGCCAGGCGACAAATCCCTTGAAATCCGCGGCATCGATCGTCGGACTGATCACGACGGCGAACTCGAACCGCGCCAGCAGCGATACCGGGACGAAATCCTTTGCGGTATCGAAGTTCGGGGTCGTCTCCACCATCGGCAGCAGGTACATCGTGGGCCCGGTCGTCACCAGCACCATGCTGCCGTCGGGGCTGGCCCCTTTCACCGCCTTGATGCCGATCAGGCCGTCGCCGCCGGTGCGGTTTTCGACCACGATGGTCCGCTGCAGCGCCGGTGCCATCTCCTGCGCGATCAGCCGGCACAGGGTGTCGCCGCCCGCTCCCGCCGCGAACGGGAAGATCATTTTCGTCAGCCCGGTCTGAGCTTGCGACCCGCCCACCTGCGCCAACAGCGGCAACCCGAGGCATCCGGCGATGAAGTTGCGGCGATCCATTGGTTTCCCCCTTTGAGCCCATTATGGTTGGCGACAGTTAGAGCCAGATGGGCGCTCCGGACAAGCGCCGTTTACGGGGCCTGCCGCCTTGCGCCAGCCATCGTCCTGCTGCAAAAGCAGGCCTTACCGGCGCCGCTCTCCAGCACGTACACACACCACATACACACATGGCCAGCCCCGAACTCAGTCAATTCCGCCGCATCGTCGTCAAGGTCGGCTCCGCGCTGCTGGTCGATTCCGACAAGGGCGAGGTACGGGCGTCCTGGCTTGCCGCGCTCGCCGACGACATGGCCAAGCTGCATCGGGAGGGGCGTGACGTTCTCGTCGTCTCCTCCGGCTCGATCGCGCTAGGCCGCAGCCGCCTGAAATTGCCGCGCGGCCCGCTGAAGCTGGAGGAGAGCCAGGCGGCGGCCGCCGTCGGTCAGATCGCGCTGGCGCGGATATGGTCGGAGGTGCTTGGCGCCCACGGCATCGGCGCCGGCCAGATCCTGGTGACGCTGCAGGACACCGAGGAGCGCCGCCGCTATCTCAACGCGCGCTCCACCATCGGCAAGCTGCTGGAGTGGCGCGCGATCCCCGTGATCAACGAGAACGACACGGTCGCCACCAACGAGATCCGCTACGGCGACAATGACCGCCTCGCCGCGCGCGTCGCCACCATGGCGAGCGCCGACCTGCTGGTGCTGCTGTCGGACATCGACGGGCTCTACGACGCCCCGCCGAAGAACAACCCGAACGCCAGGCTCATTCCGATCGTCGACAGCATCTCCTCGGAGATCGAGGCTGTCGCAGGCGACGCCGAGTCCGAGTTGTCGCGCGGCGGCATGCGCACCAAGGTCGAAGCCGCAAAAATCGCGACCACCGGCGGCACGCATATGCTGATCGCCTCGGGCAAGATCGAGCATCCGTTACAGGCGATCGCCGATGGTGGCCGCTGCACCTGGTTCCTGACGCCGGCCAATCCCATCACGTCGCGAAAGCGCTGGATCGCGGGCTCGCTGGAGCCGAAGGGCACGCTGACAATCGACGCCGGCGCGGTCGCGGCGCTGCGTGCCGGCGCCAGCCTGCTGCCGGCCGGCGTGATCAAGGTCGAGGGCCAGTTCGCCCGCGGCGATGCCGTGATCGTGCGCGGCCCCGACACCAGCGAGGTCGGCCGCGGCCTGATCGCCTACGACGCCGACGACGCCGAGCGGATCAAGGGCCGCTCCTCCCCCGATGTCATGGCCATCCTCGGCATCAGCGGCCGCGCCGAGATGATCCACCGCGATGATCTGGTGGTGGGCGGGTAGGGGCAGCAGCGGTCCTTTTCCGAGGATGTTGGTAAGCCAAAGACCTAGCCCGGTGCGGCCGGGGAGACCTGCCATACCCTACCGGCCCTTCGCAAAAGCGGGATTTCCGTGCTAGGACACTGCCTTAGCAGAAGGTTGAACTCCCCATGGCCGCCCCCCTCAAAGCCGTCGACGGCAATGCCGATCTTCAGGCGCTGATGACCGATCTCGGTACCCGTGCCCGCGCTGCCGCGCGCGTGCTGGCGCTGGCGCCGCCGGAGCAAAAGAACCGGGCGCTCGAGGCCATGGAGCGGGCGATCCGCAACAATGCAGCCGCGATCCTCGCCGCCAATGCCGAGGACGTCACCGAGGCCCGCGCCTCCGGCAACGCCACCTCGTCCTTCATCGACCGCCTGACGCTGACGCCGGCGCGGGTTGAGGGCATGGCCGAGGGCATCGGTATCGTGCGCGGCATTGCCGATCCAGTCGGCATCGTCACCGAGAGCTGGCAACGGCCGAACGGCATGACCATCGAGCGCGTGCGCGTGCCGCTCGGCGTCGTCGGCGTGATCTTCGAGAGCCGGCCGAACGTTGCGGCGGATGCCGGCGTGCTGTGCCTGAAGTCGGGCAATGCCGTGATCCTGCGCGGCGGCTCCGATAGTTTCCGCTCCTGCCGCGCGATCCATGACTGCCTGGTGCAGGGCCTGCGCGAAGCGGGCCTCCCCGAGGCTGCAATCACGCTGGTGCCGACGCGCGACCGCGCGGCGGTGGGCATGATGCTGTCGGGATTGAACGGCGCCGTCGACGTGATCGTACCGCGCGGGGGCAAGAGCCTCGTCGCGCGCGTCGAGCAGGAAGCGCGCGTGCCGGTGTTCGCGCATCTCGAAGGCGTCAACCACGTTTACGTCGACGGCAGCGCCGACCTCGCCATGGCGAAGTCGATCGTGCTCAACGCCAAGATGCGCCGCACCGGCGTCTGCGGCGCCGCCGAGACGCTGCTGGTCGATCGCGCGGCTGCCGGTAAAAACCTGAAGCCGCTGATCGAGATGCTGATCGAGGCCGGCTGCGAAGTGCGCGGCGACGACGCCGTGCAAAAGACCGATGCGCGCGTCAAACCCGCGAGCGCGGACGATTGGGACACCGAATATCTCGATGCGATCATCGCGGCGAAGGTGGTGGACGGCGTCGACGGCGCGATAGCGCATATCCAGAACCACGGCTCGCACCATACCGATGCGATCGTGAGCGCCGATGAGACCGCTGCGAAGAAATTCCTGAGCGAGGTCGATTCCGCGATCGTGCTGCACAACGCCTCGACACAGTTCGCCGACGGCGGCGAGTTCGGCTTCGGCGCGGAGATCGGCATCGCCACCGGCAGATTCCATGCCCGCGGCCCGGTTGGCGCCGAGCAGCTAACGAGCTTCAAATATCGCGTTCACGGCACCGGGCAGACGCGGCCGTAGACGACGCAGGGCGCGGGGCATTGAGCAACAATTTCGTCGCGCCACGTTTCTTCGCGCAGGCCATACCGACCCATACCTCGGGCATGCGCATCGGCCTGCTCGGCGGCTCGTTCAACCCGCCGCACCAGGCCCATCGCGCGATCAGCCAGTTCGCGCTGAAACGTCTCCAGCTCGATCGCGTGTGGTGGCTGGTGACGCCAGGCAATCCGCTGAAGGAAAACGGCGCGCTGCACGAGCTCGGCGCGCGCATGCAGGCAGCGCGCGACATTGCGGACGATCCCAGGATCGAGGTGAGCTGTCTCGAATCCGTCATTCGCACGCGCTATACCATCGACACGATCAACACCTTGCGCCGCCGCCTCTCGGGCTTGCGCTTTGTCTGGATCATGGGCGCCGACAACCTCGCTCAATTCCATCGTTGGCAGCACTGGCGGCGCATCGCCGATCAGGTGCCGATCGCGGTCATCGATCGCCCGCCGCAGAGTTTTCGCGCCCTCGCCTCTCCCGCCGCCCAGGCGCTCAGGCGCTATCGCTTGCCGGAGAACGAGGCCGCCTTGCTTGCGGACCGGGCCGCGCCAGCCTGGGTGTTCCTGACCGGAATGAAGCTGAATCTCTCGTCGACCGGCTTACGGAACCCGGACGGAAGCTGGAAAGGTACGAAGTGAGTCAGATTGTGCGAACGCCATGCGGCCTTCGGGCTCTCTGGCATATTGAAACCCTTAACCCCACATGATGTAGTGTAACCAGTGGGCGCCGGATTCGGCGTTCGCGATACAGTGAAAGGAATGGTCCCTGACCACATCTGTATTGTCCAAGACAGCCTCACCCAAGACGGCTTCACCGAAGTCTGTTTTACCCAAGGTTGCCAAGCCGACGCGTAAAACATCGACCAAAGCTGCGGCCTTGAAGGCGCAACCCGACGCCGACAAGACGCTGAGCCTGATCCTCTCCCGCCTCGACGACATGAAGGCGGAAGAGACGGTTACCATCGACCTTCGCGGCAAATCGGCCTACTCCGACTACATGATCGTCACCACTGGCCGGGCCAACCGGCACGTCGGCGCGATCGCGGAGAACGTCGCCAAAGGCCTCAAGGAAAACGGCATCAAGAACATCCACGTCGAGGGCTTGCCCAATTGCGACTGGGTGCTGATCGATTCCGGCGATGTGATCGTGCACGTGTTCAGACCCGAGGTCCGCGAGTTCTACAGTCTCGAGAGATTGTACACGCAGGGCCCAGGGGCGGCCAAGGCGATCTGAGAGGCTGCTGGCCGATTTCGAATCGGCTGACGCGCATGCTAGCGTCGTGCGCGCGCATATCGCGCGCGGTCCAGAAAACGCGACCCTGAACATGTCATGCGCATAGCCGTCATTGCGGTGGGCCGGCTGAAGCAGGGCCCCGAACGGGAGCTTGCCGACCGCTATTTCGAGCGGTTCGACGAGGCCGGCCGGAAGCTCGGATTCCGCGAGCTCGCCATCCACGAATTGCCCGAAAGCCGCGCGCGCGATACGGCGACGCGGATGGCCGAGGAGGCCGCGGCGATCTCCGCCCATATTCCCGAAAAATCGGTGCTGGTGGCGCTGGACGAGCGCGGCCAGAATCTGGATTCGACCGTATTCGCACGGCATCTCGGGCGCTGGCGCGACGAGGGTGCCGGTCATACTATCTTCATGATCGGAGGGGCGGACGGACTTTCGCCCGAATTGCGCCGTAAGGCCAAGCTCGCGATCGCGTTCGGCTCTGCGACCTGGCCGCACCAAATGGTCCGCGTCATGCTTCTGGAACAGCTTTATCGGGCCGCCACCATTCTGGCCGGCCACCCCTATCACCGCGCGTGACCCGCGCCACAACGAGCACCTTTGCATAAAGCGATGCGAGCGCCTGTCCTCAACCTGCTGCTGATCGCCGGCGTTGCCGGCGCAAGTATCTTGGGCGCAAGTATCTTGGGCGCAAGCCTCGCGCAAGCTCAGACGCCCGCACCGCAGACTGCGGCCGTCGCGCCCGATGCGATCAAGCAGCGCGAGCAGGAGCTCGAAGCCGCGCGCGCCAGCAAGAAGAGCGCGGAGGAAGCGCAGGCCAAGCTCAAGGCCGAGATCACCTCGCTCGGCCAGGACCGCACTCAGCTCAATCAGCAGTTGATCGACACCGCCGCCAATGTGCGCACCGTCGAGATCAAGATCGACGAGGCCGAAGCGCGGTTGCGATCGCTGAACGGCCGCGAGCAGGCGATGCGCAGCTCGCTCGACTTACGCCGCGCCGATATCGTCGAGGTGCTGGCGGCCTTGCAGCGCGCCGGAAGGCGGACGCCGCCGGCACTTCTGGTACGGCCCGAAGATGCGCTGCAATCGCTGCGCACGGCGATGCTGCTCGGTGCCGTGGTGCCGGAATTGCGCGGCCGCGCCGAGAAAATCGCGGGCGAGCTCGGCGAGCTCGTGGCCTTGCGCAAGACCATCGCGACCGAGCGCGACCAGCTCGCCTCCGACCGCGACAAGGTGCGCAACGACCAGACCCGGCTCGCGGCTCTGGTCGACGAGCGGCAGCGCCAGCAGGCGTCGCGTGAAAAGGATCTCGACGCCGAGAACGCGCGCGCCGTCGCGCTCTCACGACAGGTCGGCGATCTCCAGGGGCTGATCGCCAAGATGGAGCAGGATCTGCAAAGCGCCGCCAAGGCGGCCGAGAAGGCGGCTGAGGCCGCCAGGCAGGCCGAGGCCAAGGCGGCTGCAAACGCGGCCGCCAGCGCCAAGACCGGCCCCGGCGCTTTCAAGGATCGTTCCCGAACCACCCCTGCGATGGCCTTCGCCGCGGCCAAGGGCCTCCTGCCTCTTCCGGTTAACGGTAACAAGATCAGGGAATTCGGCGGTTCCGACGGGCTCGGCGGGGTCCAGAAGGGCATTTCGCTGGCGACCAGGCCCGGCTCCCAGGTCACGACGCCGTGTGATGGCTGGGTTGTCTATGCCGGCCCCTTCCGCAGCTATGGACAACTCTTGATCCTCAATGCCGGGGGCGGGTATCATGTGCTGATCGCCGGGATGGAGCGCATTTCGGTCAACATCGGTCAGTTTGTGCTCACGGGGGAGCCTGTCGCGACCATGGGGTCGACTTCTCAAGTCGCCTCCATTCTCGCCACGAACGCGAGTCAACCTGTGCTCTATGTCGAGTTCCGCAAAGACGGCACTCCAATCGATCCAGGCCCATGGTGGGCCGCAAATGAAGGCGAGAAGGTTCGCGGATGATGCGCAAGACTTCAGTTATCCTCCTCAGCGCGGCCACCGGTGCGGCGCTGACGCTGTTCGTGACGCAACCGCGCGCGATCTTCATGGGCTCCAGCGCGCGAGCCGCCACCGCGGACACCTATCGCCAACTCAATTTGTTCGGCGACGTCTTCGAGCGCGTGCGCTCGGACTATGTCGAGAAGCCCGACGACACCAAGCTGATCGAATCCGCGATCAGCGGCATGCTCACCGGTCTCGATCCGCATTCGAGCTACATGGACGCCAAGAGCTTCCGCGACATGCAGGTGCAGACCCGCGGTGAGTTCGGCGGCCTCGGCATCGAAGTCACGATGGAAGACGGCCTGATCAAGGTGGTCTCGCCGATCGACGACACCCCGGCCTCGCGCGCCGGCGTCATGGCCAACGACATCATCACCAATCTCGACGACGAAGCGGTGCAGGGCCTGACCCTGAACCAGGCGGTCGAGAAGATGCGCGGCCCGGTCAACACCAAGATCAAGCTCAAGATCATCCGCAAGGGCCAGGACAATCCGATCGACGTCACGCTGGTGCGCGACAACATCCGCGTCCGTTCGGTACGCGCCCGCATCGAGGCCGACGACATCGCCTATATCCGCATCACCACCTTCAACGAGCAGACCACCGAAGGTCTGAAGCGCGAGGTCGCCAACCTCTCGAATCAGATCGGCGACAAGCTGAAGGGCTACGTCATCGACCTCCGCAACAACCCGGGCGGGCTGCTCGAGGAAGCGGTCACCGTCTCCGACTCGTTCCTGGAGAAGGGCGAGATCGTCTCGACCCGCGGCCGCAATGCCGAGGAGACCCAGCGCCGTACCGCGCATTCGGGCGACCTCACCAAGGGCAAGCCGGTCATCGTGCTGGTCAATGGCGGCTCGGCTTCGGCATCGGAGATCGTCGCCGGCGCGCTGCAGGACCACAAGCGTGCGACCATCGTCGGCACGCGCTCGTTCGGCAAGGGCTCGGTGCAGACCATCATTCCGCTCGGCTCGGGCAACGGCGCGCTGCGTCTGACCACGGCGCGCTATTACACACCGTCGGGCAAGTCGATCCAGGCCAAGGGCATCGTGCCCGACATCGAAGTGCTGCAGGACGTGCCGGACGAGCTGAAGTCGCGCACCGACACCAAGGGCGAAGCATCGCTGCGCGGCCATCTCAAGAACGACGGCGACGAGAAGACCGGCTCGCAGTCCTACGTTCCGCCGGACGCCAAGGACGACAAGGCGCTCAAGCTCGCCGACGATTTGCTCCACGGCATCAAGAACAGCGCCTCGGCGGCGCCCACCCCGGGCGGCGACAAGGCCACGACCGACAAGCCCAAAGCGGCAAACTAAAGTCGGCGCATCGCGATCTGACGAAAGGGCGGCTCCCGGAGCCGCCCTTTTTGCTTGGAACTCCTGCTATCCCCGGCCTATCCCGGCCTGCCGCCGCTTGACCTCGGCGTGGTATCGTCATCTCGAGTGATTCGGGATCGCGCATGACTGAAACGGCCGATGATCTGAGCGCCCCGCTCGGACGGGACAAGCCGCGCCGGAAGCGCCGGCTGCGGCTGCCGTTCACCGTCATGCAGCTGCTCGCGGTCCTGCTTGGCCTGTTCCTGATCACATTTGCCGGCTTCGCCATCTTCAACAAGGATCCGCTCGGCGGCGAGCCGATGACGCGGCTCGCGATCCGCGAGCCCAGTGCCGCAGACAAGGCCGGCGTCGACAAGCCGGCCGCTTCCGGCCATGGCCAGGACAGCAAGCAGGAAAGCAAGCAAGAGACCAGGGACGCACCGAAGCAGGCGGGCGAGCAGAAGACCGTCACCATGATCGACGGGTCCACCGGCACCCGCCACGACGTGGTGATCGGCGGCGATGCCGCCGGCAAAAGCGAGGCGGCCTCGGCTTCCGCACCGCCGCCCGTGATGGCCGGGATCGACTCAAAACTCCTCGAGAAATCGCGCTATGGCATGATCCCGGCGATGTCCGGGGATCTGAAGCCGTTCAACGTTTATGCGGCGGATGCCGACCGCGCCAAGGCCGCCAAGATGCCGGTGGTCGCGATCCTGATCGGCGGCCTCGGCGTCGGCGCCGCCAAGACCACCGATGCCATCATGCGGCTACCGCCGGCGGTGACGCTGGCCTTCACGCCCTATGGGTCCGATCCAGGAAAACTCGCCGAGCGCGCCCGCGCCCAGCGCCACGAGATCTTCCTCCAGATCCCGATGGAGCCCTATGACTTCCCCGACAACGATCCGGGACCGCAGACGCTGCTGACCTCGCTGAGTGCCGACCAGAACATGGACCGCCTGTACTGGCATCTGAGCCGGATGCAGGGCTATGCCGGCCTCACCAATTTCATGGGCGCCCGCTTCATCGCAACGGAGCCGGCGATGCAGCCGATCATCCGCGAGGCGGCCAAGCGCGGCCTCGGCTTCTTCGACGACGGCTCATCGCCCCGCAGCATCGCGCCCCAGGCTGCCGGCAGCCTGGCGATGCCGTTCGGCAAGGGCGATATCGCGATCGACGCGGTGCCGACCCCGGCCGAGATCGACCGCGCCCTGACCAAGCTCGAAGCGGCGGCGCGCGAGCGCGGCGTGGCCGTGGGCACCGCCTCCGCCCTCCCCGTCTCGATCGAACGCATCGGCGCCTGGACCAAGACATTGGGCGACCGAGGTATCCTTTTGGTGCCATTGACAACCGCGATGCTGAAATCAAAATCCAGCTAAATCAACGGATTGGTATGGCACAGGCCCGCGGGGCCTGCTTCAGCCTTACCGACGGCATGCGAGAGGTCTGGCGGAATGGCGCGTTACGAGGATCTGCCCTACCGGACCTGCGTCGGCGTGATGTTGCTCAACAAGGACGGACTGGTGTTCATCGGCCGGCGTGCCGGCGGTATCGAGCATGTCGACGACACCCATGTCTGGCAGATGCCGCAGGGCGGCGTCGATCCCGGCGAGGACAATTGGGAGGCCGCCAAGCGCGAGCTCTATGAGGAGACCAGCGTGCGTTCGGTCGAGCGGCTCGGCGAGGTTCCGGACTGGCTCACTTACGACATTCCGCGCACGGTCGCCGGGCGCGCCTGGAAGGGCCGCTACCGCGGCCAGCGCCAGAAATGGTTCGCGGTCCGCTTCACCGGCAAGGACAGCGAGATCAATGTCGAAAAGCCCGGCGGCGGCCACAAGGCCGAGTTCGTGAGCTGGCGCTGGGAGCCGATGAAGAATCTGACCGGGCTGATCATTCCGTTCAAGCGCCCGGTCTACGAGCGCGTGGTGAAGGAATTTTCCGCGCTGGCGCAGGATTAGTTCAAGTCGCCTTTCCAGGTTGATGCTAGAGCCAGTTCCGTTCCGATGGAATCGGAACGGGGCTCTAGTTTTAGTTTGACGCGTTTTCTTGACGCGAACCGGTATCCACTTCGCTCGAAAACGCTCTAATGCACAGCCTGAAATGACGACGAGAGATCCACGCGTGAGCACCGAAAAACCCTACCGTCCCAATGTCGGAATCGCGCTGTTCAATGCGGATGGCCGCGTGCTGATCGGGCATCGCTTCAAGGGCGACGGACCCGAGATCATCTTGCCGGGCCTGGACTGGCAGATGCCGCAGGGCGGCGTCGACGAGGGCGAGGATTTGCGCGATGCCGCGCTGCGCGAGCTCTGGGAAGAGACCAGCGTCAAGAGCGCAACCTATCTCGGCGAGACCGACTGGCTGACCTACCAGTTCCCACCTTACGACGGACCGCAGACGCATCGGCTGGCGAAATTCCGCGGCCAGCGCCAAAAATGGTTCGCGCTGCGCTTCACCGGCAAGGATGACGAGATCGATCCGCTGACGCCGCGCAACGGGCAGCCCGCCGAGTTCGACGCCTGGCGCTGGGAGCGGCTCGACCGTGTCCCCGATGTCGTGGTGCCGTTCCGCCGCGACGTCTACAGCGCGGTGGCGCAGCAATTTGCGCCGTTCGCAAACTAAGAACGCAGAGGCCTTTCACCGCTTAGGACGGGCAGGGGTGACCGCACAACCAGCCGCGGGCTCGCTCGGCCTCTCCCGTTTGCGGGAGAGGCCGGCGCGGTGCAACAAAGTTTCAGCGCCCGCCACTTCCGTGACGAGCGCTGAACTTATTCTGAAATTTGCAGCCTGAGCCCCGGCGCGGTGCACCGGGGCTTAGTGCATAGCCGTGGTGTTGAGCTCGTGCTGGATGCTCTTGAAGTGGTCGAGCCGGGCGATGGCTTGATCGAACTCGTCGCCCTCATGCTCCTTCAATCCCTCTTCCATCTCCGAGACGGTCGCGGCGAACTGGGCGCGGTCGAGCTCGGCCAGCGAGGTCGCGACGTCGGCCAGCACGGTGAGGCCCTTGTCGGACACTTCGGCGATACCGCCGAGCACGATGATCTTCTCGTGCTTGCCGCCGGTGGTCACGGTGAGAATGCCGGGCCGAATCGCGGCCACGACCGGCGCATGTCCCGCCAGCACGCCGAAGTCACCTTCGACGCCGGGGATATCGACCTGGTCGACCTCGCCCGAGAAGGCGAGCTTTTCCGGCGAGACGAGATCGAAGTGGAAGGTGGCCATTGGAAACCTGCGAATAGTGAGTAGCGAATTGCGAATGGAGCGGGAGCAGCGCGACTATTCGCTACTCCCTGCTCGTCCTTCGCAGCTTAGGCCGCCTCGGCCGCCAGCTTCTTGCCCTTCTCGATCGCCTCTTCGATGGTGCCGACCATGTAGAAGGCGGCTTCCGGCAGGTGGTCATACTTGCCTTCGCAGAGGCCGCGGAAGCCCTTGATGGTGTCCGCGAGGTCGACGAACTTGCCGGGCGAGCCGGTGAAGATTTCGGCGACGTGGAACGGCTGCGACAGGAAGCGCTCGATCTTGCGGGCGCGGGCCACCGTCAGCTTGTCCTCTTCCGAAAGCTCGTCCATGCCGAGAATGGCGATGATGTCCTGCAGCGACTTGTAGCGCTGCAGCACCTGCTGGACCTGACGCGCGGTGTCGTAATGCTCCTGGCCGACGACGAGCGGCGAGAGCATGCGCGAGGTCGAGTCGAGCGGGTCCACCGCCGGATAGATGCCCTTTTCCGAGATCGCGCGGTTCAGCACCGTGGTGGCGTCCAAATGCGCGAACGAGGTCGCGGGCGCCGGGTCGGTCAAGTCGTCGGCCGGAACGTAAATGGCCTGCACCGAGGTGATCGAACCCTTTTGCGTGGTGGTGATGCGCTCCTGCAGCGCGCCCATGTCGGTGGCGAGCGTCGGCTGGTAACCCACGGCGCTCGGAATACGACCGAGCAGCGCCGACACTTCAGAACCGGCCTGGGTGAAGCGGAAGATGTTGTCGACGAAGAACAGCACGTCCTGGCCCTGGTCACGGAAGTGCTCGGCAACGGTCAGACCGGTGAGGCCGACGCGGGCGCGGGCGCCGGGCGGCTCGTTCATCTGGCCGAACACCAGCGCGCACTTCGACTTGACGCTCGGATCCGGATTGTGCGGATCCGCGTTGACCTTGGACTCGATGAACTCGTGATAGAGGTCGTTGCCCTCGCGGGTACGCTCGCCGACGCCGGCGAACACGGAATAACCACCGTGCGCCTTCGCGACGTTGTTGATCAGCTCCTGAATCAGCACGGTCTTGCCGACGCCGGCGCCGCCGAACAGGCCGATCTTGCCGCCCTTGGCGTAGGGCGCGAGCAAGTCGACGACCTTGATGCCGGTGACGAGAATTTCAGCTTCGGTCGACTGGTCGGTGTAGCTCGGCGCTTCCTGATGGATGGCGCGCATGCCTTCCGACTGGATCGGGCCGGCTTCGTCGATCGGCTCGCCGATCACGTTCATGATGCGCCCGAGCGTGCCCGCACCCACCGGCACCGAGATCGGCTGACCGGTGTCGGTCACTTCCTGGCCGCGGACCAGACCTTCGGTCACGTCCATCGCGATCGTGCGCACGGTGGCCTCACCGAGATGCTGCGCAACTTCCAGCACGAGGCGGATGTTGCCGTTCCTGGTTTCCAACGAATTCAGAATGGCCGGCAGATGGCCTTCGAACTGAACGTCGACGACGGCGCCCATGACCTGGGTGACACGACCGACCTGGGTAGCTGCTGTAGCCATGAAGCTCTCCTTCGAAATTCTTTACTTGAACGACCGTCGTTTGGTTCGTGCGTCAGACCGCCTCGGCGCCGGAGATGATCTCGATCAGCTCCTTGGTGATCTGGGCTTGACGGGTTCGGTTGTAGATCTGGGTTTGCTTGCGGATCATTTCGCCGGCGTTGCGGGTGGCGTTGTCCATCGAGCTCATCTGGGCGCCGTAGAACGAGGCGTTGTTTTCCAGCAGCGCGCGGAAGATCTGCACCGCGATATTCCGCGGCAACAGGCCGGAGAGGAGTTCGTCTTCCTCCGGCTCGTAGTCGTAGGACGTCGACGGCGCGTTCGCCGCCTTTTCTTCCACGGTCAGCGGAATGATCTGCTGCGCGGTCGGAACCTGGACAATCACGGACTTGAACTGGGCGTAGAACAGCGTGCAGACGTCGAATTCGCCGTTGTCGAAGCGGGCCAGAACCTTCTTTGCGATGTCCTCGGCGTTGAGGAAGCCGAGCTGACGAACGCCGCGCAGGTCGAGGTGCTCGACGATCTGCTTGTCGTACAGGCGGCGGAGCTGCTCGTAGCCCTTGCGTCCCACGCAGAAAAATTTGACTTCCTTGCCTTGCGCCATCAGCGCCTGGGCGCGCTCGCGCGCGAGGCGCACGATCGAGGAGTTGAACGCGCCGGACAGGCCGCGCTCGCCGGTGCAGACCAGCAGCAGGTGAACCTGATCCTTGCCGGTGCCGGCCAGCAGCACCGGCGCGCCGGGCGAACCGGCGGCAGCGCTCGCGATGTTGGAGATCACCGCGCTCATCTTGTCGGCATAGGGCCGCGCCGCCTCGGCCGCTTGCTGGGCGCGGCGCAACCTGGACGCCGCGACCATCTGCATGGCCTTGGTGATCTTCTGCGTCGCCTTGGTGGAGGCGATGCGGACGCGCATGTCTTTAAGTGACGCCATTCTTCGTTCACCCCGGCGGTTCGATCCCTTGGATCAAGCCGCTAGCCTATCCCAGTCGTCATGCCCGGGCGTGTCCCGGGCATCCACGTCTTCGTTTCCATGCAGTGAGGCACGGAAGGCCGGGACAAGAAGCCCGGCCTTGCGACCGTTCTCTTACGCGAAGCTCTTGGCGAAACCTTCGACCACCGACTTCAGCTTGGCGGCGGTGTCGTCGGAGAGGTCGCGGCTGTCGCGGATCGCGTTGAGGATCTCGACGTTCTTGCCGCGCAGCAGCGACAACAGACCGTCTTCGAACGCGCGCACCTTGTTGACCGGAAGCGGATCGAGATAGCCGTTGGTGCCGGCCCAGATCACGCAGACCTGCTCTTCCATCTTCAGCGGCGCGAACTGCGGCTGCTTCAGGAGCTCGGTGAGACGCGAGCCGCGGTTGAGCAGGCGCTGGGTCGAGGCGTCGAGGTCGGAGCCGAACTGCGCGAACGCCGCCATTTCGCGGTACTGCGCGAGCTCGCCCTTGATCTTGCCGGCGACTTTCTTGGTGGCCTTGGTCTGCGCCGAGGAGCCGACGCGCGACACCGACAGACCGACGTTCACCGCGGGGCGGATGCCCTGGAAGAACAGGTCGGTTTCGAGGAAGATCTGGCCGTCGGTGATCGAGATGACGTTGGTCGGAATGTAGGCCGACACGTCGTTGGCCTGGGTTTCGATGACCGGCAGCGCCGTCAGCGAGCCCGAGCCCTGATCCTTGTTCAGCTTCGCCGCGCGCTCGAGCAGGCGGGAATGCAGATAAAACACGTCGCCCGGATAGGCTTCGCGGCCCGGCGGACGGCGCAGCAGCAGCGACATCTGGCGGTAGGCGACGGCCTGCTTGGACAAATCGTCATAGATGATGACGGCGTGCATGCCGTTGTCGCGGAAGTACTCGCCCATGGTGCAGCCGGTGAACGGCGCGATGTACTGCATCGGCGCCGGATCGGACGCGGTGGCGGCGACGATGATCGAATATTCGAGCGCGCCCTGCTCTTCCAGCACCTTGACGAACTGGGCAACGGTCGAGCGCTTCTGGCCGATCGCGACGTAGACGCAATACAGCTTGATGTTCTCGTCCGGCTGCGCGTTGAGCGGCTTCTGGTTGAGGATGGTGTCGAGCGCGATCGCGGTCTTGCCGGTCTGACGGTCGCCGATGATCAGCTCGCGCTGGCCGCGGCCGATCGGGATCAGGGCGTCGATCGCCTTGAGGCCGGTCGCCATCGGCTCGTTCACGGACTTGCGCGGAATGATGCCGGGCGCCTTGACGTCAACGCGCATGCGCTTGTCGGCCTGGATCGGGCCCTTGCCGTCGATCGGGTTGCCGAGCGCGTCGACGACGCGGCCGAGCAGACCCTTGCCGACCGGCGCGTCCACGATGGCGCGGGTGCGCTTGACGGTCTGACCTTCCTTGATCTCGCGGTCGGCGCCGAAAATGACGATACCGACGTTGTCGGTTTCGAGGTTCAGCGCCATGCCGCGGGTGCCGTTCTCGAACTCCACCATTTCACCGGCCTGGACGTTATCCAGACCGTAAACGCGGGCGATACCGTCGCCGACGGACAGGACCTGTCCGACTTCGGAGACTTCAGCTTCCTGGCCGAAATTCTTGATCTGGTCCTTGAGGATCGCGGAAATTTCCGCGGCGCGGATGTCCATCAGCCTGCCTCTTTCATCGCGTGCTTGATCGAATTGAGTTTGGTGCGAAGCGAGCTATCGATCATCCGGCTGCCAAGCTTGACCACGAGGCCACCGATGATCGAGGGATCGACCTTCACGTTGAGCGCGACGTCCTTGCCGGTCACCGACTTCAGGGCAACCTTGAGGGCGTCGAGATTCTTGTCCGAGAGCGCCTCCGCCACGGTGACGTCGGCCGTCGCCTCGCCCTTGAACCTGGCGACCAGGGCGCGATAGGCGCGGATGACGTCAGCCACCGCGAACAGGCGGCGGTTGGCGGTCAGCACTTTCAGGAAATTGGCCGAGATGCCGGCGATGCCCGCTTTGTCCAAAACGGCCGAGAGGGCTCTGGACTGGGCGTCGGCCGCGAACACAGGGCTGCGGACGAGGCGCTTCAGATCGGCGCTTTCGTTCAGCATGCCCTCGAATTTTTCGAGATCGGCTTTGACCTCGTCGACCACTTTCTGGTCGCGGGCCAGTTCAAACAAGGCCGTTGCATAACGGCCCGACACACCGGAAACGGACGTATCTTCTGCAGCCACAGACGTGCTCTTTTTGCTGTCAAACTCGCAAGGGAAAAACCGTCGCCACGAAGCGGCGCCTAGCGATCCAAGCCCTTGGAATTCAAGCGGGACTTCGATTTTCGACCCCGCACGGAAGTGCCGGGCTCGTTAAAATCGCGGCTTTGCTAACATAGCAGGCGCGCACGTGCAACATGACGCCAAATTAAAGGCATGACGTTCTGTCGCCAGTTCGTCGCAGTCCGCGACGACGCCACGACGGCCTGCCATGCCGCGGAATTGCCACAGCTCCTAAGCCCACCCCCGAGCCGACGCCGGCAATTGGTTCCTGCCTTCAGCGCATAGCGGCCATGAACACGGATCGCTGAGGCGTGATTCCGGGCGGGCGGACTTCACTCGCCGAATACTTTCCCAAATCTAAATGCGGGGAGCGATGACTTCGTTTTACAGTATTTACTAGTAATATATAGGTTAACGAATCGTTAAATTCCAATATTACGGAATGTCGGCTGAATATCTCTGCCGGTAACAAGATATTACACGGCGACACAGAACGGATTTACTGCCCAATTCACGCCTCATTAGGAATCGAAACGCGGTCCCGCTCGCAAACTTACGGGGGCTCCACTTGCCACATATGTGGCAATACTAGCTTAGGGACCAATATATGCTTTGTTTGAAGACGCTGGGCTCTGTGACCCGGCCGCGTACGGCGATCGCCTTTGTTGCCGCAACTCTTCTCATCGGTGGAACTGCCACCGAAGCTTCCGCCAAATCCCGCCATCACCACCGGTATTCCCACCATCATCATCGTCACCACGCCCAGAACGATGCCAACACGACCTCCGACTGGCGTAACGCCAATGCGTCGATGACGCCGTCGCAGGGCACCGGACGTTCCTTCTCCGGCATGGCTTCCTTTTACGGGAACGAGTCCGGCAGCAGGACCGCCTCGGGCCAGCGCTTCAACCAGAACGCCATGACCGCGGCGCACCGCTCGCTGCCGTTCGGCACCAAGCTGCGGGTCACCCATGGCGGCTCGAGCGTCATCGTCACCATCAATGACCGTGGCCCGTTCGTTCGCGGCCGTGTCCTCGACCTCTCCACGGGCGCTGCCCGGGCCATCGGCCTCACCGGCGCCGGCGTCGGGCGCGTCACCGCGGAAGTCGTCTCCTAAGGGGCGCGACGCCTGAAACAAGCCCGCCGTCTTGGGGGACGGCGGGCTTCGTCATTCCGGGGCGCGCGTAGCGCGAGCCCGGAATCCATCGAACAGCAGGGTCGGTGGTAGAATGGATTCCGGGTTCGCGACTTGGTCGCGCCCCGGAATGACAGTGGGGCCTACAAAAAGCTCTGCGGATCGACATCGACTTCGAGCTTTTGATTGCCCTTCGGCTTCGGGCATACGGCAAGCCAGTTGCGCAGATAATCCGACAGATCGAACCCGCGCGCCGATTTCACCAGGATGCGGAAGCGGTAGCGGCCCTTGATGACCGCGAGCGGGGCTTCCGCCGGGCCCAGCACCACCACGCGCTCGTCGCGCGGCGCGAGCGCAACGAGGTGGCGGCCAAAGCCTTCGGCGCTCGGCCGGTCGCCGGCGGAAATGATCAGGCTCGCGAGCCGCCCGAACGGCGGATAGAGCGTGCGTTCGCGCAAATCGATCTCGCTGTCGTAGAACGCTTCACGGTCGCAGGCGATCAGCGCCTTCATCACGGGATGATCGGGCTGGTGGGTCTGGAGATAGCCGACGCCGCGGCCCTGCTCGCGCCCGGCGCGGCCGATCACCTGGTTGAGCAATTGCCAGGTGCGCTCGGAGGCGCGCGGATCGCCATTGGACAGGCCGAGATCCGCATCGACCACGCCGACCAGATTGAGCCGCGGAAAATTGTGGCCCTTGGCCACGAGCTGGGTGCCGATGATGACGTCGACGCGGCCCTCCGCGATGTCATTCAGCTCGGAGCGCATCGTCTCGATCGAGGTGATGAGATCGCTCGACAGCACCATGGTGCGCGCTTCCGGGAATAGCGCGGCCGCCTCTTCCTGCAAGCGCTCGACACCGGGCCCGACCGCGACCAGCGATTCCTCCGCCGCGCAATGCGGACAGGTTTGCGGGCGCGGCATCGAGAAGCCGCAATGGTGACAGACGAGGCGCTGGCGGAAGCGGTGATCGACCAGCCAGGCATCGCAGATGGTGCAGGCGAAGCGATGGCCGCAGGCGCGGCACAGCGTCAGCGGCGCGTAGCCGCGGCGATTGAGGAACAATAGCGCCTGCTCGCGCCGCTCGATCGCGGTCCTGATCTCGGAGGCCAGCCGCGGCGAGATGAAGCGGCCGCGCGCCGGCGGCTCGCGGCGCATGTCGATGGCCTCGATATGCGGCATGTGCTGGCCGCCGAAGCGCGACGGCAGCGCGATGCGCTGATAACGGTTCTTGCGTGCATTGACCTCGGATTCGACCGAGGGCGTCGCCGACGCCAGAACGATCGGAACCTTTGCGATATGGGCGCGCACCACCGCCATGTCGCGGGCGTGATAGTGCACGCCCTCGCCCTGCTTGTAGGCCTGGTCGTGCTCTTCATCGACGACGATGAGGCCGAGATTGGCGTAGGGCAGAAACAGCGCCGAGCGCGCGCCGACCACGACCGGCGCGCTGCCCTCGGAGATCGCCGCCCAGTTGCGCGCGCGGGTGCGCGGCGTCAGCTCGGAATGCCATTCCAGAGGGCGCACGCCAAAACGCTGCGCGAAGCGATCGAGGAACTGGCCGGTGAGCGCGATCTCCGGCATCAGGATCAGCGACTGTTTTCCGCGGCGGATCGCCTCGGCCACCGCTTCGAAGTAAACCTCGGTCTTGCCCGAGCCGGTGACACCGTCGAGCAGCGCGACGTGAAAGCTGCCGTTGGCCGCGAGCGCGCGCATCGCATCGACCCCGGCGCGCTGGAGCGGCGAAAAATCCGGCCGGCTGAAATCCGGATCGGGTGCGGGCGGCGGCGGAGACGGCGGCATCGGCTCGACCGTGAGCGTACCTTCGTCGACGAGGCCGTCGATCACACCTGCCGAAACGCCGGCCTCCTTGGCCGCCTCGGACTTGCCGTGCAGCAGCCGGTCCGACAGCACCTCGATCAGGCGCTGCCGCGCCGGCGTCAGACGTTTTGGCGGATCGCCGACCAGGCGCACGCCGGCGCGCACCCGCTCGGGGCCGAGGTTCTCACCCATGCGCAGGCACATGCGAAGCACCATGCCGCGCGGGCTCAGCGTGTAATTGGCGACCCAGTCCACGACCGCACGCAGCTCGGGCTTCAACGGCGGGATGTCGAGCTTTTCGCTGACCTCCTTGAGGCGGTTGTGCAGGCGCGGATCCGGATTGGCGTTTTCGGCCCAGACCACGGCGAGCACCTCGCGCGGGCCGAGCGGCACGCCAATAATATCGCCCGCCTTCAGCTCCATCCCACGCGGCACCTTGTAGGAATAGGTCTGGTCGAGCGCGACCGGCACCAGCACGTCGACCATGCGGGTCGCGTTGGCGGAGACGACGTTGCTGCGCGACGTGTGATCCATGGAGGGGGAATCGGAACCCGGGGCCTCAAGGCTAGCGCCCTGAGGCGGCCTTAGCGAACGATAAACGAGTGTGATGCGATATACTGAGTGGAATCACCACGTCCAGAGCGCATGAGCAAAGCGGCCGCCCCACAGATCGAGCTCGCCAGCGCCGATCCTGACATCGCGCAGGAGATGACGCGCTGGCTGTCGCATCTCGGTGCGGAGCGGCGGCTGTCGCCGAAGACGCTGGAAGCCTATGCCCGCGATTTGCGGCAGTGCCTGAATTTCCTCTGCGGCCATTGGGGGGAGCGGGTGACGCTGAAGCGTTTCGCCGCGCTGGAGGCCACCGATATCAGGGCCTTCATGGCGATGCGCCGCGCCGACGATATTGCCGGGCGCTCGCTGATGCGCGCACTCGCGGGCCTGCGCTCGTTCGGCCGCTTCCTGGAGCGCGAAGGCAAGGGCAAGGTCGGGGCGCTCTCGGCAATCCGTGCGCCGAAAGTCGCCAAGAGCCTGCCAAAGCCGCTGCCGATGGCGTCGGCCAAACGTCTTGCGGACGCCGACGAGCGCGCCGGCGAGGATCGCGAGAGCTGGATTCTGGCGCGCGATGCCGCGGTGATGGCTCTCCTCTACGGCTCGGGCCTGCGCATCTCCGAAGCGCTGGGGCTGACGCGCCGCGAGGTGCCGCGTCCCGGCGAAGGCGACGTGCTGATCGTGACGGGCAAAGGCAACAAGACCCGCATGGTGCCGGTGCTCCAGAACGTGCTCGCACTGGTGCATGAATACGTTTCGATGTGCCCGTATCCGCTGCCGGCGGAGGGGCCGATCTTCGTCGGCGCGCGCGGCGGGCCCTTGAGCCCGCGCATCATCCAGCTCGCGATGGAGCGGCTGCGCGGCGCGCTCGGCCTGCCCGACAGCGCCACGCCGCACGCGCTCCGGCATTCCTTCGCCACGCATCTGTTGTCACGCGGCGGCGATTTGCGCGCGATCCAGGAATTGCTCGGCCATGCCTCGCTCTCGACCACGCAGATCTATACCGGCATCGATGCCGAGCGGCTGCTGGAAGTCTATGCCAGCGCGCATCCGCGGCGCTGATGCTGACATGAAGCTGTCATAGCAAGCCTCTCGGCGCGCATGCCTCTTGCGCGGCGCCCGCGGTTCGGTCAATCGTGGGGAACCGAGCAGGAGGGATTTATGAGCGCACATGAAAGCATGGAGCACGCCGAGCACGCCGAACACGCGTCCGGCTCGAACAAGAAGATCGCGCTCCTGATCGCCGTTCTGGCGCTTTTCCTGGCGATCTCGGAGACGCTCGGCAAGGGCGCCCAGACCGAATCGATCAGCAAGAACGTCGAGGCTTCCAACCTCTGGGCGTTCTTCCAAGCCAAGAGTATCCGCCGCACCATGGTGCAGAGCATGGCGGACCAGGGCAAGCTCATCCTCGGCGCGGCGAGCGACGAGGCCAACAAGGTGGCCGTGCAGAAGCAGATCGAGGACTGGCAGAAGACCGCGCAGCGCTACCGCTCCGAGCCCGAGACCGGCGAAGGCACCGAGCAGCTGGCCGAAAAGGCCAAGCACGCCGAGCATGAGCGCGACGAGGCGACTGCGAAATATCATCACTTCGAACTCGCGTCCGCCGCCTTCCAGATCGGCATCGTTCTCGCCTCAGCCACCATCATCACCGGCATGATCGCACTCGCCTATGTCGCCGGCCTGCTGACGATCGCTGGGCTCATCATGACCGGGCTTGGTCTGTGGTTGCCGCATCTGCTGCATTTGCATTGAGACTCGTAGCCCGCATGAGCGCAGCGACATGCGGGGAGCCACAATAAGGAATCCCGGATATCGCTTTGCTCATCCGGGCTACTCGACTGCATTGAGGGGACGAGGCGAGATTTGTAGCCCGCATGGAGCGCAGCGGAATGCGGGGCCGCAGGCAACAGTCCCGGATTGCGCTGCGCTCCATCCGGGCTACGGGACCTGAACAAGTGGCGACGATCAGCGCGCTTCGTGCACGCTCTTGCGAAAACGCTGGATCAGGCGGAGCGTGCGGGAGGACCAGCCTTCGCCGTTGCCCGCGATCAGCTCCCTGATGCGCCGCTTGACCGGATCGACCAGCTCGGCGGCCTTGGCACGCAGCTTCAGCATCAGATCATAAAGCCGCTCGAACCAGGCCATCTCCATCAGCTTGTCCCGCGTCACATCGAACACGAAGGCGGTGACGCCGACGCCGAGCAGCTTTGCGAACACGATGGTGAAGACCGCGCTGGTCCAATATTCGTGCGTGAGCAGCCACAGGCCGACCAGCTTGAGCGGAAACAGCGGGATGATGGGCACGGCGAACACGATCAGCGTCATCGCCGGCGACAGCGCATCGACGCGATCCGTGAGCCATTGCTTGAACCGGGCGAGCGGGATGATTGCGACAACCCGCGCGACGATCGGTTCGAGATGATCCCACAGCCAGGCTTCGATCAGGAAGATGATCGCAAGCAGGACCCAGACCGGTTGAAGCAGGCGGCGTAGCATGTGTTTCCCGCCCGATTCGGCGCTGGGCGCGACCTACATATGGATGGCCCGCTTCCCGACTGCAAGCGCGGCTTCCTTGACGGCCTCCGAGCGGGTCGGGTGCGCGTGGCAGGTGCGCGCGAGGTCCTCCGCGCTGCCGCCAAACTCCATGAGAACACAGGCTTCATGGATCATTTCGCCGGCTTCGCGGCCGATAATGTGCACGCCGAGCACACGATCGGTCTTCGCATCTGCGAGAATCTTCACAAAGCCGTCGGTGGTCTGATTGACCTTGGAGCGGCCGTTGGCGGTAAAGGGAAACTTCCCGACGGTATAAGCCACGCCCGCCTGCTTCAGCTCCTCCTCGGTCTTGCCGACGGAGGATACTTCCGGTGTGGTATACACGACGCCTGGGATAACATCGTAGTTCACGTGGCCGGCCTGCCCGGCGATGATCTCGGCAACCGCGACGCCTTCATCCTCGGCCTTGTGCGCGAGCATCGGGCCCGCGACGACGTCGCCGATGGCATAGACGCCCTTCACGCTGGTGGCGAAGTGCGGATCGATTTGCACGCGGCCGCGATTGTCGAGCGCAACGCCGGCTTCCTTCAGGCCCAGCCCATCCGTGTACGGCACACGACCGATACAGACGAGAACGACATCGGCTTCCAGCGTCTCGGCAGCGCCGCCGGCGGCAGGCTCGACCGTCGCCTTCAGTGTCTTGCCGGAGGTGTCCACGCCCGTGACCTTGGCACCGAGCTTGAAGGCAAAGCCCTGCTTCTCCAGGATGCGCTGGAATTGCTTGGCGATCTCGCCGTCCATGCCGGGCAGGATGCGGTCGAGGAATTCGACGACGACGACTTCAGCGCCTAGACGGTGCCAGACCGAGCCGAGCTCGAGGCCGATCACGCCGGCGCCAACGATCAGCAGCTTGCCGGGGACCTTGTCCAGCGACAGCGCGCCGGTCGACGACACGATGCGCGTCTCGTCGATCTCGATGCCCTTGAGCCGTGCGATGTCCGAGCCGGTGGCGATCACGATGCTCTTGGTCTCGATCACTTGCGACTTGCCGTCGGCGGAGACTTCGACCTTGCCGGTGCCGAGAATCTTGCCGGCGCCCTTGAGCACGTCGATCTTGTTCTTCTTCATCAGGAACTCGACGCCCTTGACGTTGCCGTCGATGCCCTGCTGCTTGAAGTTCATCATCGCGGGTAAATCGAGCTTCGGCGCGGAAACGCTGACGCCCATCTTGGCGAAGGAATGCCCGGCCTCCTCGAACATTTCGGAGGCGTGCAGCAGCGCCTTGGACGGCATGCAGCCGACATTGAGGCAGGTGCCGCCGAGCGTTGCGTTCTTCTCCACCACGGCGACTTTCATGCCGAGCTGCGCTGCACGCACCGCGCAGACATAACCGCCCGGTCCGGTGCCGATGACGACGAGATCGTATGCCATGAGAGAAAGTCCCGTAAGTTTATCGTTGACGGATGTGTCTGCGTCCGCGCGGCGCGTCAGCGTCCGCCGGACACATCGAGAATGGCTGAGGTGACATAGGAGGCCTCGTCCGACATCAGCCAGACAATGGCATTGGCGACTTCATCGGCAGTCCCGACGCGCTTCATCGGCACCATATGGGCCAGACGATGGGCGCGGTCGGGCTCACCGCCGGCAGCGTGGATTTCGGTGTCGATCAGGCCGGGGCGGATGCCCGCGACGCGAATGCCCTCGCCGGCAACCTCATAGCCGAGGCCGATGGTGAAGGAATCGATCGCGCCCTTGGACGCGGCATAGTCGACATAGGTGTTCGGCGCGCCGAGCTTGGCAGCAACCGACGACAGATTGACGATGACGCCGCCCTGGCCGCCGTGCCTGGTCGACATCCGCTTCACCGCCTCGCGCGCGCAGAGGATGGAGCCGGTGACGTTGACCGCCATGACGCGCTGGATACGCTCGGCCGACATCTCGTCGACCCGCACGCCGCTGGTCCCGACAATGCCGCCATTGTTGACGAGCGCGCCGAGCGTGCCGAACGCGTCCGCAGCCTTGAACAGCGCCAGGATGTCGCTTTCCTCGGCGACGTCGCATTTCACCGCGATGGCCTTGCCGTTGCTGGCTGCGATCTCCGCGACCACCTCGTCGGCGGCCGTCTTGTTGCTGGCATAGCCGACGACGATTCGGAAGCCGCGCGCGGCCGCCGCAATCGCGGTCGCCCGCCCGATGCCGCGGCTGCCGCCGGTGATGACAACGACTTTATCCGTCACGCGCGCCTCCATGGTTCGACACGCGCCGTCGCGAAAGGCGACGGCGCTCGCAGAGCATCAGCGATCAGAGATCGAGCACCAGACGCGCCGGATCTTCCAGGCTCTCCTTGACGCGAACAAGGAAGGTCACCGCTTCCTTGCCGTCGATGACGCGGTGATCGTAGGACAGCGCCAGATACATCATCGGGCGGACCTCGATCTTGCCGCCGATGACCATCGGCCGCTCCTGGATCTTGTGCATGCCGAGAATGCCGGACTGCGGCGCGTTCAGGATCGGGGTCGACATCAGCGAGCCGTAGATGCCGCCGTTGGTGATGGTGAAGGTGCCGCCCTGCATCTCGTCGATCTTGAGCTGGCCGTCGCGGGCGCGACGGCCGAAATCGGCAATGCCCTTCTCGATGTCGGCGATCGACTTGTTGTCGCAGTCGCGGACCACGGGCACGACGAGACCCTTGTCGGTGCCGACGGCGACGCCGATGTGATAGTAGTTCTTGTAGATCAGATCGGTGCCGTCGATCTCGGCGTTGACGGCCGGGATGTCCTTCAGCCCCTGCACGACGGCCTTGGTGAAGAAGCCCATGAAGCCGAGCTTGCTGCCGTGCTTCTTCTCGAACGCATCCTTGTAGTGGGCGCGCAGCGCCATGACGTTGGTCATGTCGACCTCGTTGAAGGTCGTGAGCATCGCGGCGGTGTTCTGCACGTCCTTGAGGCGGCGCGCGATGGTCTGGCGCAGCCGGGTCATCTTCACGCGCTCTTCGCGGGCGGCGTCATCGGCCGGCGAGGGTGCGCGGACCTGGACCGCTGCGGCCGGCTGGTTGACCGGGGTCGGCGCCGAGGCCGCACGCTCGATCGCGGCGAGCATGTCGCCCTTGGTGACACGGCCGTCCTTGCCGGAGCCGGGAACGGTCGAGGCGTCGATGCCGGTCTCGGCCGAGAGCTTTCGCACGGACGGAGCGAGCGGCGAGTCGGCCGGCGGCGCCTTCGCCGCGGCGGGGGCGGCGGCTGGGGCCGCCGCGGCGGGAGCTGGCGCGGCAGCCGGCTTGGCGGGCGTCTTTGCGACGCCGGCCGTGCCCTCGGTGATCTGCCCGAGCAGCGCACCGACCGCAACGGTCGTGCCATCTGCGGCGATGATCTCGCTTAGCGTGCCCGCGGACGGCGCTGGGACTTCGATGGTGACCTTGTCGGTCTCGAGCTCCACCAAGGGCTCGTCGACGGCGACGGCATCGCCGGCCTTCTTGAACCAGCGGCCGATGGTGGCCTCGGTGACGGATTCGCCGAGGGTCGGCACACGAATTTCAGTCATGGTCTTTTCCTTAAGGAGATCGCCAATGCGGTCATGAATTTCACAGGTGTCATGCCCCGCGAAGGCGGGGCATCCAGTACTCCGCGGCGTTCGTGGTCATCACGGCCGTCACGGCTTACTCGATCGCCCGCCTTCGCGGGCGATGACAGCATCCTAAAAAACTTTCAGCTCAATGCTTCGTCCAGGAACGCCTTCAACTGCGCCTGATGCTTCGACATCAGACCCGTGGCGGTCGCGGCGGAGGCGGCGCGGCCGACATAACGCGGACGCCGGCTCGCACCGTTCACCTGGTTCAGCACCCATTCCAGATAGGGCTCGATGAAGTGCCAGGCACCCATGTTGCGGGGCTCTTCCTGGCACCACACCACTTCGGCCTTCTTGAAGCGCGACAGCTCGGCCACCAGCGCCTTCAGCGGCACCGGATAGAGCTGCTCGACGCGCATCAGGTAGATGTCGTCCATGCCGCGCTTCTCGCGCTCCTCGTAGAGGTCGTAATAGACCTTGCCCGAGCAGAGCACGATGCGGCGGATCTTCTCGTCGGGAACGAGCTTGACCGCTTCGCCCGGCAGCATCTGGGCGTCGTCATAGAGGATGCGGTGGAAGGTCGTTCCCTTCGCGAGCTCCTCGAGACGCGACACCGCCCGCTTGTGACGCAGCAGCGACTTCGGCGTCATCACGATCAGCGGCTTGCGGATCTCGCGATGGAGCTGCCTACGCAGCACGTGGAAGTAGTTCGCTGGCGTGGTCGGATAGACCACCTGCATGTTGTCTTCCGCGCACATCTGGAGATAACGCTCCAGACGCGCCGAGGAGTGCTCCGGTCCCTGGCCTTCATAGCCGTGCGGCAGGAGGCAGACGAGGCCGGACATGCGCAGCCATTTGCGCTCACCCGAGGAGATGAACTGGTCGAACACGACCTGCGCGCCGTTGGCGAAGTCGCCGAACTGCGCTTCCCACAGGGTCAACGTGTTCGGCTCTGCGAGCGAATAGCCGTATTCGAAGCCGAGCACGGCCTCTTCAGACAGCAGCGAGTTGATGACCTCGTAATGGCCCTGCTCGTGACCGAGATGGTTGAACGGCGTGTAGCGGCTCTCGTCTTCCTGGTCGATCAGGACCGAGTGGCGCTGCGAGAAGGTGCCGCGCTCCGAATCCTGTCCGGACAGGCGGACATGGTGGTTCTCGTTGAGCAGCGTGCAGAACGCCAGCGCCTCGCCGGTCGCCCAGTCGATACCCGTGCCGCCATCGATCGCCTTGGCGCGGTTTTCGAGGAAGCGCTGGATGGTGCGGTGGACGCGGAAGCCATCGGGCACCTTGGTGATCTTGCGACCGATGTCCTTCAGGGCGGCGATGTCGACGCCGGTGACGCCACGCCGCGCATCTTCTTCCTGATCCGCGATCTTGAAGCCGGCCCATTTACCGTCGAGCCAGTCGGCCTTGTTGGGCTTGTAGCCGGAGCCGGCTTCGAGCTCGGCATCGAGCCGCGCGCGCCAGTCGGCCTTGGCCTTCTCGACCTCGCCCTCGGTCAGCACGCCTTCGCTGATGAGGCGCCGGGCATAGAGCTCGAGCGTCGACGGATGGGCCGCGATCTTCTTGTACATCACCGGCTGGGTGAAAGCCGGCTCGTCGCCCTCGTTATGGCCATGCCTGCGGTAGCAGAACATGTCGATGACGACGGGCTTGTGGAATTTCTGCCGGAACTCGGTCGCGACCTTGGCCGCGAACACGACGGCTTCCGGATCGTCGCCGTTGACGTGGAAGATCGGCGCGTCGATCATCTTCGCCACGTCGGACGGGTAAGGCGACGAACGGGAATAACGCGGATAGGTGGTGAAGCCGATCTGGTTGTTGACGATGAAGTGCACGGAGCCGCCGGTGCGGTAGCCCTTCAGGTCCGACAGGCCGAAGCATTCCGCGACCACGCCCTGGCCGGCGAACGCGGCGTCGCCATGCATCAGCAGCGGCATCACCGAGATGCGCATATCCGGCGGATCGCCGTGCTGATCCTGCTTGGCGCGGACTTTTCCGAGCACCACGGGATCGACGATCTCGAGATGCGAGGGGTTGGCGGTCAGCGACAGATGGATGCGGTTGCCGTCGAACTCGCGATCCGAGGACGCGCCGAGGTGATATTTGACGTCACCCGAGCCTTCGACCGCATCAGGATTGGCCGAACCGCCCTTGAACTCGTGGAACAGCGCGCGATGCGGCTTGCCCATCACCTGGGTCAGCACGTTGAGCCGGCCGCGATGCGGCATGCCCAGCACGACCTCCTTCACGCCGAGATTGCCGCCGCGCTTGATGATCTGCTCAAGCGCGGGGATCAGTGACTCGGCGCCATCAAGGCCGAAGCGCTTGGTGCCGGTGAACTTGGTGTCGCAGAATTTCTCGAAGCCTTCGGCTTCAACCAGCTTCATCAGGATGGCGCGGCGGCCTTCGCGGGTGAAGGAGATTTCCTTGTCCGGCCCCTCGATCCGCTCCTGGATCCACGCCTTCTGCGCCGCGTTGGTGATGTGCATGAACTCGACGCCGAGCGTCTGGCAGTAGGTACGCTCGCAGATCGCGGTGATTTCGCGCAAGCTGGCGTATTCGAGACCGAGCACATGGTCGAGGAAGATCTTGCGGTCGAAATCGGCTTCGCTGAAGCCGTAGGTCCGCGGATCGAGCTCTTCGCGATTGCGCTGGGCTTCGATGCCGAGCGGATCGAGCTTGGCGTGGAAGTGGCCGCGCATGCGGTAGGACCGGATCAGCATCAGCGCGCGGACCGAGTCGCGCGTGGCCTGGAGCAGGTCGGCGGAGGAAAGGCCGCCGCCCTTGTCGCCGCCCTTGGCCTGCGCCTTGGCCGCGATCTTGGCTCCGACCGTCTTCTCGACTTCCGCCCAATTGCCGTCGAGCGCGGAGGTCAGATCGTCCTGCGGGGTCAGCGGCCAGTTGGCGCGCTCCCAGGACGGGCCTTGGGCGTTCTTGCTGATGTCACCCGGCTGGTCGTTGAGGCTCTTGAAGAAGTCCTGCCACTCGGCATCCACCGAGGACGGGTCCTTCTCGTAGCGGGCGTAGATTTCGTCGATGTAGGTGGCGTTGGTGCCCTGCAAAAAGGAGGAGAGGGCAAAGGCTGCGTTCGCGTCTTGGCGAGACATACTTGAGTTCCTGGCGATTTCGGTTCGCGCATAACAAACGGCGCTGGCGCTGGGCTCCCCGGCAGAGGACCAGCGCGACAGGCACCATTTACCCTATTTGCTGCGAAACTTCGCCCGGAAAATTACGAAGGTATGAATCAGGCTTTCAATTTTTCGGCAAGCGTGTGCCCGAGCCGCGCGGGAGATGGCGACACTGTAATTCCAGCCGATTTCATCGCGTCGGTCTTGGAACCGGCGTCCCCCTTGCCGCCCGAAATGATCGCGCCGGCGTGGCCCATGCGGCGGCCGGGAGGGGCCGTGACACCGGCAATGAAACCGACCATCGGCTTCTTGCGGCCGCGCTTGGCCTCGTCCTTGAGGAACTGGGCAGCGTCCTCCTCGGCGGAACCGCCGATCTCGCCGATCATGATGATCGATTCGGTCTTGGGGTCGCCGAGCAGCATTTCCAGCACGTCGATGAACTCGGTTCCCTTGACCGGGTCGCCACCGATGCCGACTGCCGTGGTCTGGCCGAGGCCTTCCTGGGTGGTCTGGAACACGGCTTCGTAGGTCAGGGTGCCCGAGCGCGAGACGATGCCGACGCTGCCGGTCTTGAAGATGTTGGCCGGCATGATGCCGATCTTGCACTCGCCGGCAGTCATGACGCCCGGGCAGTTCGGCCCGATCAGGCGCGACTTGGAGCCGGCCAGCGAACGCTTCACGCGGACCATGTCGATGACCGGGATACCTTCGGTGATGCAGACGATCAGCGGGATCTCGGCATCGATGGCTTCGCAGATCGCATCGGCCGCGCCCGGCGGCGGCACGTAGATCACCGACGCATCGGCGCCGGTCTTCTCACGCGCCTCGCGCACGGTGTCGAACACCGGCAGGCCCAGATGCGTCGCGCCGCCTTTGCCGGGCGAGGTGCCGCCGACCATCTTGGTGCCATAGGCAATCGCGGCCTCCGAGTGGAAGGTGCCGTTCTTGCCGGTAAAGCCCTGGCAGATGACCTTGGTGTTCTTGTCGATCAGGATGGACATGAGGTCTGCTTTCGCGAAACTAACGAGTGAGAGGTCAGTGGATGCGGCGGTAGACGCCGGTGAGCACGTCGGCCCAGCCTTCCGCGTCCGGCGAGAACTGGATTTTCAACGAATAGGAATCGTCGTCGATGATTTCATAGACGTGGCGCGCATTGCCGCGGAGCGAGCCGCGCACCAGCGTCAGGGTCTTGCCGACCCACCCGCCGGAGGCGGGCGAGGGCGGCGTGTAGCCGAGCGAATCGTACCAGAACAATTTGTAGGTCCGGTCTTCGCGGTCGAAGGTGAAGATGCCGTGGGTGGCGAAGCTCTGCTTGCCGTCGCGGGTCTGGACCGAGTCTTGGATCAGATAGAAGCCATTGAGATCCATGTGGGCCACGACGCGAGAGGTCGCCGTCCCGCCCTCTGTCCAGCGCGACGGAAAGACCACCTCTTCGCCATTCCATTCACCGGCGAACGCGGCAAGACGCGCGTGCTCCGGCAGCGGGGATGATGCAGCAAGATGGTCCTGGGTCATGGCCTCAGCCTCCCTTGACGGCCTTCACGATCTTCTGCGCGGCGTCGTCGAGATTGTCGGCCGGCACCACGTTCAGGCCGGACTCACGGATGATCTTCTTGCCCAGCTCGACATTGGTGCCTTCGAGGCGAACCACCAGCGGCACGCTGAGGCCGACTTCACGAACCGCAGCCGTGACGCCCTCGGCGATCACGTCGCACTTCATGATGCCACCGAAGATGTTGACCAGGATGCCCTTCACGTTGGGGTCGGCGGTGATGATCTTGAAGGCGGCCGCGACCTTCTCCTTGCTGGCGCTGCCGCCGACGTCGAGGAAGTTCGCCGGCGCCATGCCGTAGAGCTTGATGATGTCCATCGTCGCCATCGCGAGGCCGGCGCCGTTGACCATGCAGCCGATATTGCCGTCGAGGGTGACGTAGTTGAGGTCGTATTTCGACGCCTCGATTTCCTTGGCGTCTTCCTCGGTCTCGTCGCGCAACGCGAGCACCTCGGGATGACGGAACAGGGCGTTGTCGTCGAACGACACCTTGGCGTCGAGCACGCGGAGCTGGCCCTGCTTGGTCACGACCAGCGGGTTGATCTCCAGCATCGACATGTCCTTGGCGACGAACGCCGCATAGAGCTGCGCGGTGAGCTTCTCGGCCTGCTTGGCGAGATCGCCGGAGAGCTTCAGCGCGTTCGCGACGGTGCGGCCGTGATGGCCCATGATGCCGGTCGCGGGATCGATCGAGAAGGTCACGATCTTCTCAGGGCTGTTGTGCGCGACGTCCTCGATATTGACGCCGCCCTCGGTCGACACCACGAAGGAGACGCGAGAGGTCTCGCGGTCGACCAGGATCGAGAGGTAGAATTCCTTGTCGATGTCGGAGCCGTCCTCGATGTAGAGGCGGTTGACCTGCTTGCCGGCGGGGCCGGTCTGGATGGTGACGAGGGTGGCGCCGAGCATCTGCTTGGCGAATTCGGAAACCTCCGCGGCCGACTTGGCGATGCGCACCCCGCCCTTGTCGCCCGCCGAGGCCTCCTTGAACTTACCTTTGCCGCGGCCGCCGGCGTGGATCTGGCTCTTCACGACCCAGACCGGGCCAGGGAGTGCCTTTGCCGCTGCGTCCGCATCAGCCGCCTTCAGGACCGGAACGCCCTTGGAGATCGCGACGCCGAACTCGTTCAGCAGCGCTTTGGCCTGATATTCATGGATATTCATATGGTCGCTCCCTGAACCCGCGGGCGGTGACCTCGTAGGCCCACCTCAGTCTTGTGGCTGGCATACCATATACCACAGGAACTGCAACCCGGATTCTCTGACATCGATCTCTGGACTGCCGATCCGAGCCCGCCTGAACAGCCGGGGCCCGGAAGTGAAACCGCCGAAGACCGGGTTTCGGTCTTCGGCGGGAATTGTTGGGTTTAGCGGCCCAGAAGATCCGGCGCGATCTTCTTGCAGGCGTCAACCAGACCCTGCACTGCGCCGACCGACTTGTCGAAGGCTTCGCGGTCCTTGCCGACGAGCTCGATCTCGACGACGCGCTCGACGCCCTTGGAGCCGATCACGACGGGCACGCCGACATACATGTCCTTCACGCCGTATTCGCCGTTCAGGTAGGCGGCCGAGGCCAGCACGCGCTTCTTGTCACGCAGATAGCTCTCGGCCATCGCGATCGCGGAAGCCGCCGGCGCATAGAAAGCCGAGCCGGTCTTGAGCAGGTTGACGATCTCGGCGCCGCCGTTGCGGGTACGGTCGACGATCTCGTCGAGGCGCGCCTGCGAGGTCCAGCCCATCTTGACGAGATCGGGCAGCGGGATGCCGGCGACGGTGGAGTATTTTACCAGCGGCACCATGGTGTCGCCATGGCCACCCAGCACGAAGGCGGTGACGTCTTCGACCGAAACGTTGAACTCGTCGGCCAGGAAGTAGCGGAAGCGCGACGAATCCAGCACGCCGGCCATACCGACGACCTTCTTGTGCGGCAGGCCGCTAGCCTTCTGCAGCGCCCAGACCATCGCGTCGAGCGGGTTGGTGATGCAGATGACGAACGCGTCGGGGGCGTATTTCTTGATGCCGGCGCCGACCTGTTCCATGACCTTGAGGTTGATCGAGAGGAGGTCGTCGCGGCTCATGCCGGGCTTGCGCGGCACGCCGGCGGTGACGATGCAGACCTTGGCGTTGTCGAGCGCCTCGTAGGAGTTGGCGCCGGTGTAGTGCGCGTCAAAGCCGTCGACCGGCGAGGACTGCGCGATGTCGAGCGCCTTGCCCTGCGGCACGCCCTCGGCGATGTCGAACATCACCACGTCGCCCAGCTCTTTCAGGCCGATGAGATGAGCCAGCGTTCCGCCGATCTGACCGGAGCCAATCAAAGCAATCTTGTCGCGCGCCATGTGAGCCTGTCCTTTAGACACGTAAGGAGGGGAAAACTGAGACGGGTGGTTATCCCTTTCGCCTCCCCCGTTCAAGTCACGGGTTGCCCAATTGTCGGGCTTGCCGAAAATCCGGCCAGCATACCCGAGCCGTCATTCCGGGGCGCGACGAAGTCGCGAGCCCGGAATCCATAACCACGATCGGGGTATGGATTCCGGGCTCGTCGCTTCGCGACGCCCCGGAATGACGGCCGTATAGGACTTAAGTCTCAACCAAACCTTTGGTCGAGCCGCTGGCTGTGGAATCCTTGCGGCCATGGGGCAGCGCCAGATAGGATTCCGAGCTCATTTCGATCAGGCGCGACGCCGTGCGCTTGAACTCGTTGGCCTCGTTGCCCTCGTTGGCAAGATAGAGCGAGATCGGGTTGGCATCGGCCGAGGCCATCAGCTTCACGGCATTGTCATACAGCGCGTCGATCAGCGTGATGAAGCGCTTGGCGGCGTTGCGCTGGGAGATGTCCATCACTGGAATATGGTCGACCAGAATGGTATGATAATCGTGCGCCAGCCTGAGATAGTCGGATGCCCCGAGCGGCTTCTCGCAGAGATCGGCGAACGCGAAGCGCGCTACGCCGTGGGCCGAGCACGGCACGTGCAGGATGCGGCCCTTGATCGAAATATCGCGCGACTTGCATTTGGCGCCGCCTGACATCCTCGACCAGGCGCGATCGAGCGCGGTGTCAGCCTCAGCGTCTGCAGGAGTCAGCCACATCGGCACGCCCTGAAGCTTTTCCAGCCGGAAGTCGGTGCGCGCGTCGAGCCGCAGCACGTCCATGTGGTCGGTGATCTGCCGGATGAAGGGCAGGAACAGCGAACGGTTCAGACCGCCCTTGTAGAGGTCGTCAGGCGCGACGTTGGAGGTCGCGACCACCACGGTGCCGAGCTCCAGCAGCTTTGCGAACAGGCGGCCGAGGATCATCGCGTCCGCGATGTCGGTGACGTGGAATTCGTCGAAACAGAGCAGCCAGCTCTCCTCGAAGATCGCATGCGCGGTCAGCGCGATGACGTCACCATCGGCGATCTCGCCGCGTGCGATGCCCTGGCGATAATCGTAGATGCGCTCGTGCACGTCAGCCATGAATTCGTGAAAATGCGCGCGCCGCTTGTGCTCGACGGTCGAGTGCTGGAAGAACAGATCCATCAGCATGGTCTTGCCGCGGCCGACCTCGCCATGGACGTAGAGCCCGTGCGGCGCCTCGTCCTTGTCGCTGCTGAACAGGCGGCTGAGCAGCCCCTGCTTGCGCGCCGGCTTGTAATCGGCGAGCCGCTGGTCGAGCGCCGCATAGGCGTCGGCGATTTCGGCCTGCGCAGCGTCGGGCTCGATCGCACCGGACGCGATCTGGGCCTGATAGGCCTCGCGGAATGAGGAACTGGGGGTCGAGAGCATGCTCCTTACCGCCAGAGATGGGCGAAAATTGCAAGCCGTCAATTGGGGCGGGGCGCTATGCGCTTTCTCCCTCGCCCCGTTCTTACGGGGTCGCGACGAGCTTCGCTCGCGCTGAGAGGGTTGGGGTGAGGGGCCTCTCCGCACATGAGATGCGTCGTAAAGACCTGTACCCCCTCACCCGAATTCGATCTGCGATCGAATTCGACCTCTCCCCGCAAGCGGGGAGAGGTGAAGAAGAACCTACTCACACAGCTCGTAGGCGTCCTCCACCACATAGGGGCCGCCGCCGGTTGAGGCGCGGGACGAGAACAGAACAAAACGTTCGGCCGTGAACGCCTTGCTGGGAAAATAGCCGCGCAGCGAAAGATAATCGGCGACGTCACGGTCGGTGGCGTCGTGCAGCCGGGCCAGCGTGACATGCGGGATGAACTTGCGGCCTTCAGGGTCGAGGCCGATCCGCTGCATCAGGCGCTCGAGCTCGGCCTGCAATTCCATCAGCGGCTTGCTCGGCACGATGGTGGCGACCACCGCGCGCGGCTTGCGTCCGCCGAAACTCTGCAAGCCCTGCACCTTCACCTCGAACGGCTTGCGGTCGACGCGAAACAGCATCGAGGCGATCTCGTTGGCGGACATGCCGTCGATATTGCCGATGAAGCGCAGGGTGACGTGGTAATTTTCGGGATCGATCCAGCGGGCGCCGGGAAGGCCGCCCCGCAAATTGGAAAGCGACTGGCCAATCTCGGCCGGAATTTCCAGACCAGTGAACAAACGCGGCATCGTTTCGCACTCCCGATGCTTGGGTATGATCCCAGGGAAAGATCATATCCAAATTTTAGAGCCGGCGACGAATCACCGGTACCTTAATTCCTATCGCAGTTGTGTGACTCTGCGAAGCATCGCGCGCCTCACTCCGGTAAAACCCTGGGAATTACGGTTAGCGTTGCCTGCTTTTCAACGCCGTTGCTCAGCTATGGTGCCAAGGAATGCCTCAACCGTGGGCAAGATATTCCTGACGATGATGTCGACGCCGGGCGCGGTCGGATGGATGCCGTCGGCCTGGTTGAGCTTGGCATCGGCCGCGACACCGTCGAGAAAAAACGGATAAAGCGGCACGCCGAATTTTTTCGCCAGATCCGGATAAATCGAATTGAAGCGCGCGGCATAATCCGCGCCGTAATTCGGCGGCGCCAGCATGCCGCACAACATCACCGCGATCTTGCGTGCCTCGAGGCGCTGGACGATCTCGGTCAGCGCGGTGCGCGTCAAATCGGGATCGATGCCGCGCAACGCATCGTTGGCGCCGAGCTCGATGATCACACCGTCGGTTCCGTCGGGGACCGACCAGTCCAGCCGGTCACGGCCCCCCGAGGAGGTGTCGCCGGACACCCCAGCATTGGTCATGCCGACTTCTATGCCTTTGTTTTGCAAAGCTTTTTGAAGCTTTGCGGGGAACGCTTCCTGGGCCGGGAGGCCGAGGCCGGCGCTCAAGGAATCGCCGAGAACCACTAGCTTGATCGGCTTCGCAGCCTCAGCCCATGCCGGGTTTGCGACCGTCATCAAAGCGAACATCAACACGGCTATGTGCATGAACAATCCGTAACGCCTCTCGACCGCGCGTGCGGAGTTGCCATATGACCGGACCATGGACACTCGCATCTCTTCCTCTTCGCTCGCCGACAGTTCGGCCGACACCATCGCCATCTCCAACGTCAATCTGTCATTGGGTACGGGCGCGGCACGCGTTCACATCCTCAAGGATATCAGCTTGCGCGTGGGCCGGAGCGAGACGATCGGCCTGATCGGCCCATCAGGCTCGGGCAAATCCACGCTGCTGATGGTGATGGCGGGGCTGGAGCGTCCTGATAGCGGAGAGGTGGTGGTCAGCGGCACGCCTTTCAATGCCCTCGACGAGGACGCGCTGGCCCGCTTCCGCGGTCGCCAGGTCGGCATCGTCTTCCAGTCCTTCCATTTGATCCCGACCATGACGGCGCTGGAGAACGTCGCGGTGCCGCTCGAACTTGCGGGCAATCCCGACGCCGCCAAGCGCGCGGCGCAGGAGCTGCAATCGGTCGGGCTCGGCGACCGTCTGCATCATTATCCGACCCAGCTCTCCGGCGGCGAGCAGCAGCGGGTCGCGCTGGCCCGCGCATTGGCACCCGATCCCGCGATCCTCGTTGCCGACGAGCCGACCGGCAATCTCGACGAAGCCACGGGCCAACAGATCGTCGACCTCCTGTTCAGCAAGCATGCCGAGCGCGGCATGACGCTGGTGCTGGTCACGCATGATTCCTCGCTCGCGCATCGCTGCGATCGCGTGATCCGCCTGCGCTCCGGACGCATCGACACGCAGTCGGCACCGGCATGAGCATCGCTGCTGAACCGTTCACGAAGCCCAACGGCGTCGCGCTGTCGCTGCGCTACGCGCTGCGCGAATTGCGCGGCGGCCTGCGCGGCTTCTACGTCTTCATCGCCTGCATCGCGCTCGGCGTGATGGCCATCGCCGGCGTCGGCTCGGTCTCGGCCAGCCTGAGCGACGGCCTCGCCCGCGAGGGCCGTACGCTGCTGGGTGGCGACGTGTCGTTCGTCTTGTTTCAGCGCGAGGCGAAGCCGGAGGAAGTCGCCTTCCTGCGGTCGCGCGGCACCGTCTCGAGCGCCGCCACACTGCGCGGCATGGCGCGCTCGGCCGAGGGCAAGCTGGCGCTGGTCGAGATGAAGGCGGTCGACGACACCTATCCGATGCTGGGCCAGTTGACGCTGGCGCCGCCGCTGCCGATGTCCGACCTGCTCGCGGAGCGCGACGGCGCGTTCGGCGCGGCCGCCGATCCGACGCTGCTGGCGCGGCTGTCGCTCAAGACCGGCGATCGCGTCACCGTCGGGGCTGCGACGTTCCAGATCCGCAGCGCCGTCGAAGCCGAGCCCGACAAGCTCGCCGGTGGCATCGGCTTCGGCCCGCGCTTCCTGATCAGCGAAGCGGGCCTGCGCGCCACCGGGCTGGTCCAGCCCGGCAGCCTGGTGCGCTGGGTCTACCGGGTGAAGCTGCCGGAGATCGCCAATAGCGAGCGCGCCACCGACGCCTTCATCGCGGACGCACGCAACGCTGCGCCGCAGGCCGGCTGGGAGGTCCGCAGCCGCTCCAATGCCTCGCCTCAGCTCGAGCGCAACATCAACCGCTTCACGCAGTTTTTAACGCTGGTCGGCCTCGCCGCGCTGCTGGTCGGCGGTGTCGGCGTCGCCAATGCGGTCAAGGCCCATATCGACCACAAGCTCGAGGTGATCGCGGCCTTCAAGGCTGTCGGCGCCACCGGGCGCGACGTGTTCGGCATCTATCTCGCCCAGGTTCTCCTGCTCGCCGCGATCGGCTCGGCGATCGGCCTCGCGCTCGGCGCCGCGATGCCGTTTGCGATCGTCGGCCTGTTCGGCAAGCTGCTGCCGCTGCCGGTGGTCCCGGCGGTGCATGCCGACGAACTCGCGCTGTCGTTCGTATACGGGCTGCTCACGGCGCTTGCCTTCGGCCTGTGGCCGCTCGGGCGCGTGCACGACGTGCCGGTGGCCGCGCTGTTCCGCGACACCATCAGCTCGGAATGGCATCGGCCACGCTGGAGCTATCTCGTCTTCATGGCCGTCGTGATCGCGCTGCTGATCGCGGTGGTGATCGGGCTGTCCTTCGACAAGCGCATCGCCGCGGTGTTCGTGGCCTCTTCCATCGTCGTGTTCGCGCTGCTGCGCGGCATTGCCGCCCTGCTGATGACGATCGCAAGGCGGCTGCCGCGCACGCGGTGGCCGATGCTGCGACTTGCGATCGCCAACATTCACCGGCCGGGCGCGCTGACGCCCTCGGTCGTGCTGTCGCTGGGCCTCGGGCTCGCCGTGCTCGTCACCATCACCCAGATCGACGGCAATCTGCGCCGGCAGTTCCTGGCGGCGCTGCCCGAGCACGCACCATCGTTCTTCTTCATCGACATTCCGAGCACGCAGTCCGAGCAGTTCGACTCCTATCTGCGCCAGATCGCCCCTGGCGCGAAGGTCGATGACGTGCCCATGCTGCGCGGGCGGATCGTCGGAGCCCGTGGCGTCCGCGCCGAGGAGCTCAAGCCCAGCACCGATTCCGAGTGGGTGCTGCAGAGCGACCGTGGCCTGACCTATACCGCCGAGCTGCCGAAGGGCTCCAAGGTGGTCGAGGGCGAGTGGTGGAGCGCCGATTATTCCGGCCCGCCGCTGGTTTCGATGGAGAAGAAGATCGCGGACGGCCTAGGCCTCAAGCTCGGCGACGAGGTCGTGGTCAATATCCTCGGCCGCGACATTCCCGCAAAGATCAGCAATCTGCGCACCATCGACTGGCAGGGCCTCGGCATCAATTTCGTCCTCGTGTTCTCGCCGAACGCCTTCAAGGGCGCGCCGCACACCCACATCGCGACGCTGACGGAAACCGGCGGCGATGCCGCCGGCGACGGCAAGATCATCAGGGAGGTCGCTGACGCCTATCCGATGGTGACGAGCGTGCGCGTGCGCGAGGTGATGGAGACGGTCGGCTCGGTCGTGACCAACCTGGCGCTGGCGATCCGCGGCGCCAGCGCGGTGACCCTGATCTCGGCGATCCTGGTGCTCGGCGGCGCGCTCGCCGCCGGCCATCGCCACAGGGTCTACGATGCGGTGATCCTCAAGACCCTGGGCGCGACCCGGCTGCGGCTGCTCGGCGCCTATGCCCTCGAATACCTCCTGATCGGGCTCGCCACCGCGGTGTTCGGCGTTTTCGCCGGCAGCGTCGCGGCCTGGATGATCGTGACCCGGCTGATGACCCTCACCTTCGTCTGGCAGGCCGGCAGCGCCGCCGGCGTGGTCGCGGCTGCCTTGGTCGTCACGGTGGGCCTCGGGCTCGCCGGCACGCTCCTGGCGTTGAACAAAAAGCCCGCCACGGTGTTGCGGAATTTGTGACAAATGGTAGCGGGCGGTTGCGCGGGAGCCAAATCGCACGATTCCAGCGATTAACCACGTCTGCTCGCCAGGATTGCGGGCGAGGGCGACATTCAGCCGCGCGTGGAAGGTTGCAGCGGATGTGTTAGTTTCCCACATATCGAGTGGGTTCGGAGTCCCGATTGTTAGCCAAAATTTAGTCGGCAGACATCGGTATCCGAGATAGAATTTGACGAACCGGCGGCATGGCGACCCTCATGCCGGACCGGACCAACCAACGGGAATTCGACCATGTCGGACCTAGACCGTAACTACGCTTCTCCTTTCGGCAGGGCCGCCGGGCGTGTTGACGCCGCGACGGTCGATGCCGGCCTGCGCGCCTACATGCTGCGCATCTACAACTACATGAGCATCGGCCTGGCCATCACCGGCCTTGCCGCGCTCGGCGTCTACATGGCCGCCGTGACTGACGTTCCGACCCCGGAAGCCGTCCGCGTCGGCAAGCTGTTCCTGACGCCGTTCGGCTACGCGATGTTCGTCAGCCCGCTGAAGTGGCTGTTTATGCTCGCGCCGCTCGCCATGGTGTTCGTGATCTCGGCAGGCATCAACCGTCTCGCTCCCTCGACGGCCCAGATCCTGTTCTGGGTGTTCGCGGCGCTGATGGGCATCTCGCTGTCCTCGATCTTCCTGGTGTTCACCCACACCTCGATCGTGCGGGTGTTCTTCATCACCGCGGCGACCTTCGGCGCACTCAGCCTCTACGGCTACACCACCAAGCGTGACATGAGCGGAATGGGCTCGTTCCTGTTCATGGGCCTGATCGGCATCGTCATCGCGAGCCTGGTGAACCTGTTCCTGGCGAGCTCGGTGCTGCAGTTCGTCGTGTCGGTGGTCGGCGTGCTGGTGTTCGCGGGCCTCACCGCCTGGGATACACAGCGGCTGAAGAACGACTACATCTACGGCTACGCCTCGGCCGGCGGTGACATCGCAGAGCGTGCGGCCATCACCGGCGCGCTGTCGCTGTACCTGAACTTCATCAACCTGTTCACGCTGCTCCTGCAGCTCCTCGGCCAGCGCGACTAAGCGCTGAGGCGAGAGTGAACGACACCAGCCCCGGCCGAAAGGCCGGGGTTTTTGTTTGGGGCGAGCCTCTCAACACCCACCGTCATTGCGAGCGAAGCGAAGCAATCCAGAGTCCCTCCTCTGGCGCATTTCTGGATTGCTTCGTCGCAAGGGCTCCTCGCAATGACGGAGCATGAGGAAGCACCGTTGCCTCTTCCAGCCGTCCCGGGAAGGCTCTAATCTCGCCCCATGTCCGCACCCGATATCAGGCCCACCACTGAGGCCGACCTTCCCGCCATCACCGCCATCTACCAGCAGGCCGTCCGCGAGGGCACCGCGACGTTCGAGCTGGAGCCGCCCGACCTCGCCGAGATGACGCGCCGCTACCGCACGCTGATCGACGGCGGCTATCCCTATTTCGTCGCCATCCTCGACGGGCGCGTCGCCGGCTACGCCTATGCCGGTGCCTACCGGCCGCGGCCGGCCTACCGCTTCACCGTCGAGAACTCGATCTATCTCGATCCATCCTTCCACCGCCGCGGCATCGGAGCGCTCCTGCTGGAGCGGCTGATCGTCGAATGCGAGGCGCGCGGCTTCCGCCAGATGATCGCCGTGATCGGCGATTCCGCCAATGCCGGCTCGGTCGGCGTGCACACCAAGGCCGGCTTCAAGATGATCGGCACGCATCCCAGCGTCGGGCTGAAATTCGGCCGCTGGCTGGACACGGTGATGATGCAGCGGGATCTTGGTGAGGGCGCGGGTACGGTGCCGGGGAAGTAGAGGCTACCGTCATTCCGGGGCACGCGCAGCGTGAACCCGGAATCCAGAAGTTGTGGGCGAACAATATCGAGATTCCGGGTTCGCGACTTCGTCGCGCCCCGGAATGACGGGGGTGCTCACACCACCGCCAGCTTGCGATCGATCACCAGGAGCACGCGCTCCAGCTCGTGGCCACGGCGCAGGATCAGGCCCGTCGCCGAGATCACGCTGTACATGCCCTGCTTGCGCGCGAGGCGCGGATCCTTCTCGATACGATAGATCGGCACCTCAGAGGCGCGGCGAAAGACCGAGAACACGGCGCGATCCCTGAGGAAGTCGATGGCGTAGTCGCGCCACTCGCCGTCGGCGACCATCCGGCCGTAGAGATTGAGAATACGGTGCAGCTCGAGCCGGTTGAACGTCACGCGGCTCAGCTGCGCATTCGAAGCGGCGGGGCGCGCCGCCGCGCGCTGTTCGCTCGGATCGGTATCCTCCGACAGACTCATAGGCCGCCTCCTGTCGCATCAGCATGACCGCGTCCGCGAAGACCGTCCCCGGAACCGCGGATCATGACAGTTGCATGATCGCGCCAACTGTTCCCCACCGCAAGGCCCTCAAAGGGAGTTTGGATCCGGGCAAATCCGCCCACACGCAGCGGTGGAACTCTGTCGCGGCAAACCGTCACGGGATCGTTAGCAGGAATCATAGTGTCGCCGCTTTTCCGCCAAGCGACTGCCGCCCTGCATTGCGAAAAGACCTATGTGCGTTGACCCGGTCCTTTCGGTTCCGGATTCCTCAGCCCCCAGCCCCCCGGGGCCGTGAGGATCGGGTCTGTTCGCACGACAAGGAGGGCCAACGCGAGTTGGTCCTTTTTTGTTTGGGTCGGTTTTGTTCGTGTCGGGATGTTTCTGCCTCGACGGATATCTCACCATCTCAGCACAAACTCTCTCCCCTCATCCTGAGAGGGTGAGAATCTTTCGTCTAAACGGGCATTTGCCGTAGCCGCTTTGCTATGATTCGATGACGGG